>CAYWND010000066.1:0-5420 GCA_964459085.1 uncultured Oceanibium sp.
GGTTCATACAACACAAACACCTTGGGGTCCGGGACGATGGATCGGCCGATGGCAACACGTTGCCGCTGTCCGCCCGACAGCGCCTTGGGCAGACGGTCGAGATAGGGTTCCAGTTGCAGGATACGCGCCGCATTCGCAATCGCGGCGTCGATCTCTTCCTTGGGTTTCTTGGCCAGCTTCAGCCCGAACGCCATGTTGTCGCGCACGGTCATGTGCGGGTACAGCGCGTAGGTCTGGAACACCATCGCGATGCCGCGTTGCGCAGGCGGGGTGTCGTTTACCCGGGTTCCATCGATCTGCAGATCGCCTGCGGTGATCGTCTCTAGCCCCGCAATCATACGCAGCAGGGTCGATTTTCCGCAGCCAGACGGCCCGACAAAGACGATCAGCTCGCCCTGGTCGATACTGAGGTTGATGTCGCGCAGAACCTCGACCTCGCCATAGGATTTGCAGACATTCGTCAGTTCAAGCGATGCCATTTCGGCCCCTCCCTCTTATCCTTCGGCGATATACGCCTGGTAGGGTGGCAGCGTCACACCGCTACCCCCTGTGTCCGTTTCAAAGCCCAGCCCGTCGACCGGATTCCAACTGCCGTCGGGCAGTTGCACCTGCTGGGCTGCGTTGCTGAGATTGAACGCGCAGAACACCGGCGCGTTCTCTTCGGCGCGCCGGATGAACGCCACGACCTCGTCCGTCGACACGACCACTTCCAGATCGCCCTTGGCAAAGACCGGGTGCGTTTTCCTGAACCCGATCATGTCGCGATAGAAATTCAGCATGCTTTCGGGCGCGTTTTCCTGACTGCTGACCGACTGCGCCAGATGCTCCATCGCGACCGGCAGCCAGGGCTTTTCTTCCGAGAAGCCACCGTTCGGCCCATCGCTGGACCAGGGCATTGGTGTTCGGCATCCGTCGCGGCCCTTGAACTTGGGCCAGAATTCCTTGCCGTACGGGTCTTGCAACTCGTCATAGCTGACATAGGCTTCGGTCAGGCCAAGCTCTTCTCCCTGGTAGATACAGACCGACCCGCGCAGGCACATCATCAGCGCGGTATAGACTTTCAGCCCCTGTTCCCCCAACCCCCAGCGCGAAGCATGGCGCACGACGTCATGGTTGGAAAACGCCCAGCATGACCAGCCATCCGGCGCCGCTTGTTCGAAGTTTCCAAGAACATCCGCCACCCGCCGTCCGGTCAGGTCCCCGCCCGACAGGAAGTCAAAGGAATAGCACATGTGCATCCGGTCATCGCCGGCGGTGTATTGGGCCACGATCTCCAGCCCGCGCTGCGCGTCGCCAACCTCGCCCACAGCGGCGATGTCCGGATATTCGTCCATCAGCGCGCGGAACCGTTCCAGAAAGGCCAGATTCTCGGGCTGGTTCTTGTCGTACAGGTGGTCCTGATGGTTGTAGGGATTGACCGCCGGCGCGATCGAGGAATTGCGCGCCGCATCGTCCAGCGGCGGATTGTCCCGCAATTGCTGGTCGTGGACATAGAAGTTGATCGTATCCAGGCGGAAACCATCGACCCCGCGGTCCAGCCAGAACCGTGCGACGTCCAGCAAAGCGTCCTGAACATCCACGTTGTGGAAGTTCAAATCGGGCTGCGAGGTCAGGAAGTTGTGCAGATAATACTGCATCCGCTCGCCTTCCCATTGCCAGGCTGGCCCGCCAAAGATCGACAACCAGTTGTTGGGCGGATTGCCATCAGGCTTGGGATCGGCCCAGACATACCAGTCGGATTTCGGGTTATCCCTGCTTGTGCGGCTTTCCCGGAACCACTCGTGCTGGTCCGAAGTGTGGCTAAGCACAAGGTCGATCATGACCCGCAATCCCAGCTCGTGCGCGCGGGCCACCAACGCTTCGAAGTCACCCAGCGTGCCGAACATCGGATCTACGTCACGATAGTTCGAAACGTCGTATCCGAAATCCTTCATCGGCGAGGTGAAGAACGGCGAAATCCAGATCGCATCCACCCCCAGCGAGGCGACATAAGGCAACCGATGGATGATCCCGGCCAGATCGCCGATCCCGTCGCCGTTCGGATCCTTATAGCTGCGAGGGTAGATCTGATAGATCACCGCCCCGCGCCACCAGTCCGGATCCCGAACCAGGTTGCTGGAGCTGCCAACAGGTAGTTGCAGGTTCATAAGGTGTGTTCTCTACTTGACCGATCCGGCCAGCAGGCCGCGGACCAGATATTTCTGCATTGCGAAAAAGACGATCAGCGGCACCGCAATCGACACGAAGGCCGCTGTTGCCAGGATCTCCCAGTTGCCGCCACGCGTTCCCAGCAGCTCGACGATCTGGTTGGTCATCACCGTCGTCTCGCCAGTGGCGTCGATCAGGAACACCTTGGCCACCAGCAGGTCGTTCCAGGTCCACAGGAACTGAAAGATGGCAAAGGACGCGAGCGCCGGGAACGACAGCGGGAGGATGATCTTGACGAAGATCTGGAAGTCTGTCGCCCCGTCGACGCGCGCGTTTTCGATGATGTCCCTGGGCAGGCCCACCATGTAGTTCCTAAGCAGATAGATCGCCAATGGCAGGCCAAAGCCGGTATGCGCCAGCCATATCCCCAGATACCCCTTGCCGATGCCGATCCCGTTGTGGATCTGCAAAAGCGGGATCAATGCCAGTTGTAGCGGTACGACCAAAAGGCCAACGACACAGGCAATCAGCAAGGCACGGCCCGGAAACTCCATCCAGGCCAGCGCATAGGCGGCGAAAGCCGCCACCAGGATCGGGATGATCGTCGCCGGAATAGTCACCGTTAGCGTGTTGAAAAACGCCTTGGCCATGTTGTCCGTCGCACTACCCGAGATCAGGATGGTCTTGTAGTTGTTCAGCGTGAACTCGGGCGGGGTTTCGGCCGTCACAAAGATGCGCTGACCGCGATTGCCGCTGAACTCTTCGCTGTTTTCCATCCGATAGTCGCCATTGGCCTGCACTGTCACGGTACCGCCGCGGCGCAGTTCGGCTGTATCACCGGCCTGATAGGCATCAATCTCGCGCGACGAGGTGCCCCAGACCGAGATTGTGCCGCCGCCGCCGTCGGCAAACAGATTGCCTTCGATGACATAGACGTCGCCTTGTAACGTTTGCGCCTCGGGCGCGTCGGCGCGCAGCGTCAGGTTCTGAACCGACGGGAACAACGCGTTCCACCAGCCGCTTGTGGCAATTTGGTCCGCCGTGCGGAAGGACGACACGAACAGACCCACGGTGGGAAACAGCCACAGAAAGACCATGACCACGACCGATATATGGACCGCCCAGGTCAGGCCGGATTTGGTTCCAGCAATGTTATCCATGGTATCCTCCGATACGGTCGCGGGCCATCAGCGCATCTCCTTGCGGGCGTTGTAGACGTTCCAGACAAGGATCGGCGTGACCAGCAGCATGATGATCATGGCGCTTGCGGATCCCACGCCCCAGTCGCTGGCGCGGAACAGTTTGTCGTACATGTAATTGGCCAGGACCTGCGTTTCCCACTGGCCGTTGGTCATGGCGAACACGATGTCAAAGACCTTCAGCACGACCAGCGTGATCGTGGTCCAGACTACAACAATCGTCCCCATGATCTGTGGCACCTTGATCTTGAAAAAGATCTGGAAGGGCGTAGCGCCATCGATGATCGCGGCCTCGATGGTGTCTTCGGGCACACCCCTCAGAGCCGCAGACAGGATCACCATGGCAAATCCGGTCTGGATCCATACCAAAACGATCATCAGAAAGAAGTTGTTCCACAGCGGGATCGTCAGCCAGGTCGCAGGCTCGGTTCCGCCAAAGAACAGATAGATTGCGTTCAACACCCCGATCTGATCCTGATCGACGGGGCGCGTGTCATAGACCAGTTTCCAGATCACAGAGGCACCAACAAAACTGATCGCCATCGGCATGAAGATCAGCGATTTGGCTATGTTCCCCCACGAGATCCGGTCGGTCAGTTGCGCCGCCAGCAGGCCGAACGCCGTCGACATCGCCGGTACGACGATCAGCCACAACATGTTGTTGCGCATCGCCTCCCAGAATTTGGGCTCGGCAAACATCTGGGCATAATTGGCGCCGCCAACGAAGGTATAGTCAAACTGGCCTGGCTGACCGATCACCGGTGTCCGCTCGGTCAGGGACAAGAACATCGTCTGATAGACCGGATAGGCCAGATAGAGGCCCAGTGCGAAGACGGCCGGGAACAGGAACAGCCAGGGCCGGATCATGTTTGCGCGATTGATGTTGCGCCCGGCATTTGCACCCCTTGCGGGGAACAGCACCTTGTCCAGAAACTGGTTGGAAAAGTAGAAATATCCGACACATCCGCCCACGCCGATGATGATCGTCAGAATACCCTGCAAAGCTGGATGCATGTTTCCCTCCGGTCTTGTCTTGTTATTGCGGGGTGCCCGGCGACAGACACCTCGATTTGCGGCGCGCCACGTCTACGCCGACTGTGCCGCCCAACAGTCCAGATCAGAGTGGACAGTGGTCCGGCAGGTATGGCGGCTGGCACCCGGGAGATTCCGGGCGCCAGCCGTTGCGCATTATTTCAGGGCGTCCCAGGACGCCTGGATCTCGGCCGCAACGTCGCCTGCGGCCTTGCCGCCGGCATAGTCGACCATGCCGGTCCAGAACGAACCAGCGCCGACGCCACCAGGCATCAGATCCGACCCATCAAAGCGGAACGTCGTCGCGTTCAGCAGAACATCGCCCAGTGCCTTGCGCGCGTCATCGACATACAGATCGGTGTTGACGCCGGTGTGCGGTGTCAAGAAACCGCCTGCCTGCTGCGCCATGAAGACTTCGTTGGCAATCGGCGACTTCAGGAACTCGACCAGCGCGCGCGCGCCGGGGCTATCACTGGTGATCGCCCAAAGCGTTCCGGCGCCCAGAACAGGCTTGCCCAGATCCTTTTCCGCATAGGCCGGGAAGTAGAAGAAATCGACGTCACCGCCAACCTCGGTCCCCTCGGGGAAGAACGCGGGGATAAAGCTGGCCTGGCGGTGCATCATGCACTGCGGGGGCGAGCTGAACAGACCCTTGGGGCTATCGCGGAAATCGGTGGTCGCCACCGCGCCCGCACCGCCAGCCACATAGTCGTCATTGCGCGCGAAATATCCGAACTCTTCGATTGCTGCGACGATCTCGGGCGAGTCGAAGGCCAACTCGTTCGTGACCCAACGGTCATAGACATCCGGAGACTGCGTGCGCAGCAGCATGTCCTCGACCCAGTCGGTGGCAGGCCATCCCGTCGCCCCGCCCGAACCCAGACCGATGCACCACGGCGTCTCGCCATCTGCAACCATCTGATCGGTCAGCGCTTTCAGCTCTTCCATCGTTTCGGGGACGTCATAGCCGAAGTCCTCGAAATTCTCGGGGCTGTACCAGACCAGCGACTTCACATCGACCTTGTAGAAGAAGCCGTACAG
>CAYWND010000066.1:5438-9695 GCA_964459085.1 uncultured Oceanibium sp.
ATAGAAGTCTTGGCTGCCATCCGGGCCGGCATAGGATCCCAGGTCGACCCAGGACTGCCCGGCCGCATAGTTGTCGGCCATCCACGCGGCAACGTCGTCACCCAAGGGTGTCAGGAACCCGCGGCTGGCCATGTCCGACGCAAGACCAGGTTGGGGGAACACGGCTACGTTGGGGGCTGAACCCGCCTCGGCGTCGATGACAATCTGCTGCTCGAAGCTGTCCGAGCCGGTATAGCGGACATCCGCGCCCGTCGCAGCGGCGAAATAAGCCAGGACGCTTTCGACGGCTTCCTGGTCAGGTCCCAGCCAGGGGCCAAAGACCGTGACCTGCTCGCCATTCAGCTGAGTTTCCTTCAACGCCTCGAAGCTGTCCCAGTTGAAATCCCCTTCCCCTGGGGCGAACACCAGATTCGCATGCCCGTCGGCTTGGGCCATCCCAGCAGACACAGCGATTACAGCCGCACAAGTCAGCAGCTTGAATTTCATTGGTTTTCCTCCCTTTGGCGGGCCTATTCGCGGCCCCTACCGTGACAATGCGCCGGAAATCGCAACATTCAAAGCGCTTTGAATATGGTGAACGATGTCGTTTTGGTGTCTGTCTGTCAACCATTTGTTTGACACGCACCCGCTGAATTTGTCAGAAATTCACCCGTAACATGTTCTCAAAGCGGTTTGGAGTCGCCCTTCGGTATGAATCTGAAGCAGCTCTCGGATGTCCTTGGTTTGTCGCCCACGACCGTCAGCCGCGCGCTGAACGGATACCCCGAGGTCAACGCCAAAACCCGGTCCCGCGTGCTGGATGCGGCGCGTCGGCATGGCTATGTCCCCAACTCGATGGCGCGGCGTCTTGCAACCGGGCGGGCTTATGCGATCGGGCACATCGTCCCGCTTGGCGTGCACGATATGATCAACCCGATCTTCGCGGATTTCATTGCCGGCGCCGGGGAAACCTATGCCCATCGCGGGTACAAGATGATGATCAGCGTGGCAGAACCCGAAGAGGAAGAGGCGCGCTATCGCGCCCTGGCGGCAGACCAAAGCGTCGATGGTGTCATCGTGCACGGCCCGGGCGGCAACGATCCCAGGATCCAGTTACTTAACCGCTTGGGGCTGCCGTTTCTGGTTCACGGTCGGTGCGAGACGGATTGGCCCTATTCCTGGCTGGACGTGAACAACACACGCGCGTTCGAGATGGCGACCGAACATCTGATCGGCCTTGGGCACAAGCGGATCGCGCTGCTGAATGGCCTGGGGCACATGGACTTTGCTGCGCGTCGTCGCACCGGATACGAGACGGCACTGCGGGCGCATGGCCTGCCGATCAATCCCGACATGATCTTTCACGCCGACATGACCGAACCCTACGGCTATCAGGTTGCCAAGGCGTTGCTTGCGTCGTCGCCGCCGCCGACCGCGATTCTGGTGTCCAGCTTTATCACGGCGATCGGCGTCAGCCGGGCTATCGCCGAGGCCGGACTTGAGATGGGGCGCGATGTTTCTGTCGTGACCCACGATGATGAAACAGCATTCCTGCCCAATCACGGCGACACGCCAATGTTCACGGCCACGACTTCGTCCGTGCGGCAGGCGGGAAAACGATGTGCCGAATTGCTGATCGGAATGGTCGAAGGGACGATCACCGAAAACGTCCACGAATTGTGGGAAGTGGAAATGACCGAAGGCGCCTCGACTGGCCCCTGTCTTGGATAAGGTTAGGACACATGGCATCGATTGATTTCACGCGGCAAGATCTGCCGGCCGAGTTCCTGTTTGGGACCGCGACGTCCAGTTACCAGATCGAAGGCCACGCCAAAGGCGGCGCAGGTCAGACACATTGGGACAGCTTTGCCGCCACGCCCGGTAACGTTGTGCGTGGCGAGAACGGGGCGCTGGCCTGCGATCACTACACGCGCTGGCCCGAAGACCTGGATCTGGTCGCAGCGGCCGGGTTCGATGCCTACCGGTTCTCGACATCGTGGACGCGGGTGATCCCCGATGGTACGGGCGCGCCCAATGCCGAAGGTCTGGATTTCTATGACCGGCTGGTCGATGGCATGCTGGAGCGTGGGATCAAGCCGTTTGCGACGCTATATCATTGGGAACTGCCCCAACCGCTGGCGGATATCGGCGGCTGGCGAAATCGCGAGATCCCCAAGCGGTTCGCGGATTTTGCCACGGTCATCATGGGCCGGATCGGCGATCGCATCCATGCGGCGGCCCCGATCAACGAGCCCTGGTGCGTCGCCTGGCTAAGCCATTTCATGGGACATCACGCGCCTGGCCTACGCGACATCCGCGCGACCGCCCGCGCGATGCACCATGTGCTGCTGGGGCATGGCATGGCGACCCAGGCCATGCGCGCGCTGGGCATGACCAACCTGGGTGCCGTCATGAACTTCGAGTACGCTGAACCCGCGGATGAAACCGAAGAATCCGCCCGGCTGGCCAGCCTTTACGACGGATTCTACAACCGTTGGTTCCTGTCTGGCGTGCGGCGCGGCACCTACCCCGACGACGTTTTGGCCGGGCTGGGGCCGCATATGCCGGACAACTGGCAGGACGACTTTGCCACGATCCGCGAGCCCGTCGACTGGATCGGGATCAACTACTATACGCGCAAGCTGATCGGGACGGACAATTCCGGCATCTGGCCGGGCCTGCAAGAGATCGAAGGGCCCCTGCCCAAGACCGCCATGGATTGGGAGATCTATCCCGACGGGCTGTACCATTTCCTGACCTGGGTAAATGCCGAGTTCGCGGACGGCCTGCCGATCTATGTGACCGAGAACGGAATGGCGTCCTATGACACCGTGTCGAACGGGTCAGTCGAGGATCCGGCGCGAATTGCCTATCTGAACGCACATATGGCCGCGCTGCGACGAGCAGCGGCCGAAGGCGTTCCAGTGCGCGGGTATTTCATCTGGTCGTTGCTGGACAACTACGAGTGGGCACTTGGATATGACAAGCGGTTCGGGCTGGTTCATGTGGATTTCGACACGTTGATCCGCACGCCCAAACGCAGTTGGCATCAGCTCAAGGATGCGCTTGCCCACAACACTTGACCACGCCCCCCTAGGATCGCTCCAACCTGACCAGGCCCAGCCTTTCGCGCCGCAGGAAGCGGGCGGTCAGAAAAACAGCCGTAAAGGTCAGCCCGACAGCCAGACCGCCCCACACTCCGGCGCCACCGAACCCAAGCGTGATGCCCAGCACATAGGCCGACGGGATGCCAAGGCCCCAGTATCCCAAAACGGCGATCAGCAGCGGCACCCGGGTGTCCTTGATCCCCCGCAGCAGGCCCACGGACACCACCTGCAACGTATCGACAATCTGAAACACCGCGGCAACGGCCAGCAGGACGGATCCGACCGCCACGATCTCGGCCAGCTTGGGTTCTGCGTCGTCCAGAAACAGTCGGATCAGCGGCTCGGGCAGGACCCAGATCAGAACGGCACCAAACACCGCAAAGCCGGTGCCCATCACCAGCACGGTCCAACCCGCACGCTCGATCCCGTCGGCATCCCGACGCCCCAACGCCCGGCCGATGCGGACGGTCCCGGCGCTGGACAGGCCATAGGGGATCATGAACAGGATCGAGATGACCTGCAGCGCGATACCATGCGCCGCCAATGCAACGACCCCCAGCCATCCCATCATGATGGACGAGGCCGCGAACAGCCCGACCTCGGCCAGAAGGGTGCCACTGATCGGCAGCCCCAGCCTCCAGACAGCGGACAGCGCCTCGCGGTCGGGCTGGTGAAAGCGGACAAAGATCTGGTAGCTGCGGACCGCCGCCACCACCCGCACATACAGGATCAGGATCCCGACAGTCAGCACCCCGGTCCCCAGTGTAGCGATCGCCGCCCCTTTGATGCCCAGCGCAGGCGCGCCGAGGTTCCCGAAAATGAAGATCCAGTTCAGGACGCCGTTCAGGATCGCACCACCAACCGTGGCCCACAGCACGATCTGCGCCCGTTCAAGCGCGGCCAGGAATGATCTGAAGACCTGGATCGCAACGGCCGGATACAAGGCCCATTGCGCAATCCGCAGATAATCCTGAGCCAGTTCTGCAAGGCGCGGCTCTTGCCCCATCAACAACAGGAACGACCCGGAATTCCACATCAGCGGCATGATGCAACTGACAACGCCCAGCACGATCCACAGGCCCATTCTGACCGACCGGCGCACGGACCGGACATCGCCGTTTCCTGCAGCCTCGGCCGCCAGGGGCATCACGCCATGCGCGAAGCCTGATGC
>CAYWND010000067.1:0-9607 GCA_964459085.1 uncultured Oceanibium sp.
TTGGTCCGCACTTGCAGAAATTGCCTGCCAGCGGTGGCTGCCGTGGCGGTGGATTGCCTTGGCCCCGCATCTTATCTGTTCCGCTACGGGTCCAGCTGAAAGTTGCGGCCCGCCGAG
This sequence comes from uncultured Oceanibium sp., assembly GCA_964459085.1. Taxonomy (GTDB): domain Bacteria; phylum Pseudomonadota; class Alphaproteobacteria; order Rhodobacterales; family Rhodobacteraceae; genus Halovulum. The sequence goes on from CAYWND010000067.1 coordinate 118, forward strand.
GTAGCGAGACGCGTGATGACTGACCTGGATACGGATATTGCCATAGTGGGCGGGGGGCTCAGCGGTCTTGCGATAGCCGAAAAGATGGTCGCTCGCGGGCAGCGGGTGGTTGTATTCGAGGCGCGCGATCGTGTGGGCGGTCGCATTCTTTCAGTACCGGGCCCGTCCAACACGATGTTCCGGTACGATTTGGGACCCGCCTGGATCTGGCCGCACAACCACCGGATGCTGGATCTGGCCCAGCGTCTGGGGGTGACGCTGATGCCCCAACACGCCTCTGGCAATCTTGTTTTCCAGGATGCAAACGGGTCGGTCGATCGCGGATACACCTTTTCAACGATGGCCGGGGTTTTGCGGGCCAAGGGTGGCTTGGCGTGCTTGCCCGAGGCGCTGGCGGATCTGTTGCCAGACGGCATCCTGCATCTTGGCCACCGGATTGATGCCCTGTCCCGCTTGCCTGGAAAAGTCCAGGTTTCGGGAATGGGTCCAGATGGCGCGTTCAGGATCACCGCGAAACGGGTCGTGCTGGCAATGCCGCCTCGTGTCGTGGCCCAACGGATCGCGTTTACGCCAGGGCTTTCAGGCGAAATCCGCGCCGCGCTAGATGCGGTTCCAACCTGGATGGCGGGGCACGCAAAGGTCGTGGCCATATATCCAAACGCATTTTGGCGACAGGCGGGGCTGTCAGGGGATGCAATCAGCCATATCGGCCCGCTTATGGAAATCCACGACGCCTCGCCTGTTGTGTTCCCCGAAGAACAAGCGGCGCTTTTCGGCTTTGTGCACCCTGACGCCATTCCGTCCCAGTCCGGGGACCTCGGGTTTCAGGATCGCGTGCTGGCACAACTGGTTGACCTGTTCGGCCCCGAGGCAGGTCATCCCATTGGGTTTCATCTGAAAGCCTGGGGCAGGGACCCCGAGACTGCAGTTGCCAGCGACCAGCCCGCATTGGGCGGCCACTCGACATATTATCCCATCGCCCAGGGCCAGTCGGATTGGCAGGGGCGGGTGTTCTTTTCGGGCACCGAAACAGCCGCCACCGATGGCGGTTTCCTCGAAGGCGCGCTTGAGGCGGCCGAAAACGCCATACAGCAGCTCGAACCGTCGTCTGAGTAAAGCGGGATTGGGTCTGAAGTGAACAATGCGACCGCCCTAGGGCGCCTCATACCTCGACCTCTTTTCCGAAAAGCGACCAGAGTGGCGCACGTATGATATGATGTACACCTTGGTGTATTCGCGGCCGACGCTTTACCGTTACGTAAAGACGCTAGAAGATGCCGGGTACCTTACGGCCATATACCAGGCGAACTATATTCTTGGCCCCAAAGTGACTGGACTTGGCTTCAGGATGCGCCGCGCATGCGTGGCGATAGTGTGCGGCGAGGTGACCGGGGGGTTGACGTCATCGCCGCTCCCCCTTTGAAGATCGATGCAATGCCCCTGGCTGCATTTTGCTTGTCCACTGAAGCCGCAAGGATCAATGATGCCGCTGTCTAGCCCCCGGTTTCAGTATCAGTGATTTGTCGTGTCTCTGATAGTGTTTCATGCGCTGGCGGGTGCATGCCAAGGCCATCGGTGCCCGTGGTGCTGCAAGCGTCGCTACACCCGAAGCTGTCGGCCACGACTTTGCGCATCTACCATCCGGCAAGCAGATATCGTTATCTTTCGAGCATCCGACCACAGAAATAACCATCGTTGCGCACCTAAAGGACAGCGAGGTCGCTCGCGCCGAAGTCTTAAGGACTGCCCGTAAGATTATGGAAAGCCTTGTTTTTCCGGCGCCGGGCGCTTGAGCTGAATGAGGGCTCCGCGCCCGGCGCGCTTGCCCAAGCCGAAACCGAAGACTATGAAAACCAAACCCGCAGACTCTCGTTATGAATGAGGGAGCCTTGGGGGGCAGGTCAATACGGCTATTGTTGGCGCAGTAGCCAAGCGCCAAGAATACCCTGCTGCACCATAGGTAAATCGCCAAACCGGCCATTCAGTTTCGTGTTGGTGACCGGGCTGTCAAACCACCCCAACGCCGCAACCTGAGAAAACGATCGAGGCCTAGGCGTCCCATAGTGGCAAACTACGAGTCTTGCGTGCGTTGCGTTGCAGGTGATGATGCACCTCAACGATCGTCACGCCTTATACTGCAAGCAGAATTGCGCCGGCAGTGATCAATCCGATCCCGAACCAATGTGTTGGCGAAAGGTGTTCGCCCAGGAACGACGCGCCGAGCAGCGCGACAAAGACAACGCTCAGCTTGTCCAGGGGCGCGACCCGGGATGCGTCGCCGAGCTTCAAGGCCCGAAAGTAACAAAGCCAGGACGCGCCCGTTGCCAGGCCGGAGAGAACAAGGAAAACCGTCGCATGCGGGGTGACCTCGGCCAGAGTTTCCCATCCGTTCTTGATCAATACGAAGAGAGTCAAAACCGCCACAATGACGATCGTCCGCAGCAATGTAGCCAGATCGGAATCGATCGTTTGCACGCCAACCTTCGCGAGGATAGCCGTCAGACCGGCAAACCCGGCGGATAAAAGGGCCCAGAATTGCCAGCTTGTCGACATGGTGCGCTCCTCGGTGTCATGATGCGCGGCGTTCTGTCTGTTGGTCGACATCGTCGGATTCGAACACCCCTAGCGCGTCCTCAATGCTTGCCGCGTAGTGCGCAAGAGGCCGTTTCAGGCCATGGGTCACAAAGACACGTTGGATGTCGCGACTGGCACCCGTCAGCCAGAGCGCGACGCCGCGTTTGTGGGCCTTGTGGGCGAGGCCTTCGATCATGTTTGCGCCGGTCGAGTCGAGAAAGGGTACTGCCGAGAAGTCCACGATCAGCGCCTTGTGGCTGTCCTGAATCTGATCGAGCACCGAGCCGATGGAGGCGGTCGCACCGAAGAAGAGCGCACCGGTTATACGGTAGACCACGACCTCGGGGTTAACTGCGAGGTCTTCGTCATAGGTGTCGCGCGGATGGGCCGTATCGGCTTCGTCACGACTGACGAAAGGTGTATGAGTTGTAACGGCTGTGGTCTTGCTCATCCGCTGAATGAACAGGACCGACCCCAGCGCAAATCCAACCACGATGGCTTCGGTAAGATCACGGAAGATGGTCAGGAAGAAGGTCGCAGCCAACACCGTCGCCTCGCCCCAGCCTGAGCGGACCAGGATGGCGATGGCGGGCTTCTCGATCATGTTCCAGGCGACGACGGCGAGGACACCCGCGAGCGCGGCGAGCGGAATGTAGGCGGCGAGCGGCGCGGCGATCATCATGAAGAGCAGGATGAACAGCGCATGCAGCATGCCGGATACCGGCCCATGCGCGCCCGAGCGCACATTGGTCGCGGTCCGCGCGATGGTCCCCGTGACGCAGAAACCGCCGAAGAGGGCCGAGCCGATATTGGCCGCGCCTTGGGCCACCAACTCGCAGTTCGACCGGTGCCGCCGCCCGGTCATACCGTCGGCGACGACGGCGGAGAGAAGCGACTCGATGGCACCCAGAAGCGTGAAGGAGATCGCGGCGGGGAGAACGGCCATGATCTTTTCGACCGAGAGGTCCGGCAGGCTGGGGGCTGGCAGGGTCGAGGGGATACCGCCAAACTTCGTGCCGATGGTCGCGACCTGCAGGTTCAGAAGCGCCGTCACCAGGGCCGCGATGCCGACGGCGATCAGCATGCCCGGCCAGTGCGGTCGCCAGCGACGAAGCCCGAGGATGATCGCCACCGTCGCAACAGAGACGAAAAGCGCGGCGGGCGTCAGGCTCGAACGGGCCTCCCACAGAGCCGGGAGCTTTTCGAGCAGCGCGCCCGGTTCGTGATCCAGGGTCAGGCCGAAAAGTTCCTTGATCTGGCTCGCGAAGATGATGATCCCGATCCCGGCAGTGAAGCCGACCGTCACCGGGAAGGGAATGAACTTGATGAAGGTTCCGAGCCGCAGGAAACCGGCTGCGGACATCATGAGCCCAGAAAGGAAGGTCGCAAGGATCAGCCCCTCCATCCCGTGCTGCGCGACCGTCGCGGCGACCAACACGATGAAGGCGCCCGCGGGCCCGCCGATCTGGAAGCGCGAACCACCGAGCAGGGAGACGAGGAAACCGCCGACTATGGCGGTGTAGAGCCCCTGCGCCGGGGTCGCGCCCGAGGCGATGGCGATCGCCATGGAGAGCGGGAGTGCCACGATGGCGACGGTCAGCCCGGCGATGGCGTCGGCGCGCAACTGTGTTGGTCCGTAGCCCTCGCGCAGGACGGTCAAGAGTTTCGGGGTGTAGAGCTCTGTGAAGGTGGCCATTCGGGTTCTTCATTTCCTCTGTGTTGAAACCCGACTGGCCGCATCGTACTGATTGCTGCCCCGGCTTAAGAAGCATCTGAAAGAGGTTTGGGACAGTGTTGGAATTCTGTCAGGCGAGCGCCGCTTGACCGCCGCGCGCGAGATCTCGCAGCACGCCGATTTCCAATTCGTCGTTCTCATGGATGCGGGTCAGCAATTCCTTGCTACTGATCACTGTCTTGGCTGTCCCGTCTTCAATAACGGGAAGATGTCGTATTCCGCGTCCCGCCATGAGTTTGAGCGCGTCCGTCAACTTGGTCTCTGACGTGCAGGTCAGAGGTTTTTCGGTCATCCAATCCTTGACGGATTGAGCGCTGAAGTCAGGCCCGCTGTCGGCGAGACACCGGATGATGTCGTGATCCGTTACGATCCCGACGAGTGTGCCTTCATCAATGACGGCGAGAGCGTTCACGTCAATTGCCGCGATTTCAACGGCGGCGTCAAAGACGGTCGTTTGTGATGTGCAGAATGGCGGTTTCTTCAGGTTTTGCTGGGCGACCAGTGTTGCAATGGTCATTTCTCAAGTCTCTCTGAATGGTGGGCCAAACCGCGAGTGCGTCGTCTCACTTGAGTGCTCCCACGGCAGTGGCCAGGTTGGTGTTTCGTCCTTGTGTTTCCCAAGATTCGGATGTCCCTTTCCTAAAGGCTGCCAACCTCCATCATGGGTGAGCGCCATGATTGGCTTTGGCCACCGTCTTGAACCGAAGACCTGCCCGTTGTCTTGGGTGCAGCTTTTGACAAAGGCGCGGTTGTTGCTACACCGGACGTCCGCAAAATCAGATTCCGGATCATGCGGTCAAAAGGCGCTTCGCCGCCGTCAAAGCCGATTACATGAGTGAAAGCTGGCGCGTTGGAGCGACCAAATCCGCTGTCGCTCTGTTGATCCGCTTGCATCGTCAGTTTTGCAATGAGGCGCATCTTTTTCCCTTCTCAGATGGACGCGCACATGGTGGTGGCGAGGCAGATGTCCTGGGATGCCGCAAACGAGGTCATGCCTCCAGCGACAGTTGCCGTCAGATTTGATTTGATCTTTTGAAGGACGCCACTGAGCGTCCCAATTTCCTGCTCGGTCAGGTTAGCCAAAATGCTGTCCCGGATGTCTTCGCCCAAGGGCTCAAGCTCCGTCAAAAGCGCAAAGGATTTGTCGGTTGCAAAAAGGCGGTGTGCCCGGCGGTCGTCAGGATCGGGCCGACGCTCGACTAGGCCTCGCTCGACCAGCCGGTCCACCAGTTTGCCAGTCGCAGCTGTCTTCAGTTCCAGGCGCTCCGCCAACCCTGTCTGGGTCAACCCCTCATTCTGTGACAGAATACCTATGGCGAGCCATTTCAAGCGTGTGAGGTCATAGGGCTTCAGCATCTCGTCTATCCTGAGACGGATGAGATGGGCGATGTCGTGGAACATGGACCCGACAATGTCGTCTTGTTTGCGTATCATAGGTGGGAAATAATCACGCAAGCATAATATATGCTAGCATATAATATGTATATTATATGCATAGCCGCCATGCAATTTTTGCATACCAAATCACTCAATGAGCCCGTCTTGCGCCTGCCATCCGCCAAAACGATTGCAACAACAGCGTGTTGGCCCAATACCTCTTGTCATGGAAACGCTTGCCATCCTTCTGGCTCTTATGGCTACCGGAGCGGTGCTGGCCTGGCCACGCCTCGCGCGCGCACCACTCTGGCGCGCCTCGATCACACCGTTGGCTTCGATCATCGGCAGCGGGTTTCTGGTGATCGGACCGATTCTGGATGTCTCCTTCGGCAAGCTTGCACCGCTTGTCATGGCAGGGCTCTGCCTCGCTGCATATCTCTTCGGCGGTGCGATCCGGTTTAATATCGCGCGACTTGGCAGTGGTGAGGCCCGCAGCCATCTCGAAGATCGATTGGAAGTATTCGCGTCCTGGTCGCTGGCCTTTGCCTATGTGATCTCGGTCGCCTACTACCTGAACCTGCTCGGGGCTTTTGCGGTGTCCATGACGTCGCTGGACGACCCAACCAGCGCCCGCATTGTCACCAGCGCTGTGTTCATCGTGATCCTGTTGGTGGGCTGGACACGCGGGTTTGGCGCTCTCGAAATGCTCGAACAGGTATCTGTCGGCCTGAAGCTGGCGATCATCGCAGGTCTGCTGGCCGGACTGGCGTGGTTTTTTGGCGAAGAGGTCGCGCAAAACAAACTGGTCTTCACCTCACCGACAGTTTCGGGGTGGCCTGCGCTGACCCTTGTGTTTGGCCTGCTTGTCACGGTCCAGGGGTTCGAGACCTCACGCTATCTGGGGGCAGAATACGATGTGGCCACCCGTATCCGTTCGATGCGTATTGCACAGATCGTCTCCACGTTGATTTACCTGCTCTATATAGGGCTGATGGCCTATCTCTTTGCGCCGGACACGCTGGAACTCAGTGAAACGGCAATCATCGACCTGATGCTGATCGTCGCCCCGATCCTTCCCGGCCTATTGGTCATTGCCGCGGTGTCCGCCCAGTTCAGCGCCGCTGTCGCGGATACTGGTGGGGCCGGCGGGTTGCTGACCGAGTTAACGCGGCAACGGCTCAGCGTCCGAGCAAGCTACGCCATGCTCGTTGGCATCGGGGTGGCACTGACATGGGGTGCGAGCGTCTTTGATCTCATCAGCTATGCGTCGCGCGCGTTTGCCATCTACTACGGTCTGCAGTCACTGATCGCGGCAACCGGGTCGGCACAGACCAATGCCGCGCCTCTGCGCACATTTGCATTCGCTGTCTTGGCAGTTGTGGCCTTTGCAGCCGCCGTGTTTGGCGTAGCCGTCGAGTAGCTGGGTGGTTCTGCCCACCTTGTCTGACTGAGGTGCCCCGAGTTTCCTAGACACCTGCCTGGTTCAGTTTCAGCTGTCTGATCTCGAACTCTCTGGCGCTGGCTGCGCTCTTCTCGAATGTTACCCCTTTAAGTTGGATGACCGTCTTTCGGACTAGATGTCATGCGTCCTCACGGTATTGATATATTTCTGCAAGGCCATCAAATGAGCCTGTAGTGACATCTAGGTCCTTCAAAAGGCCGTCTCCAACCGAATAAATCCAACCATGAAGTTGTGGGTAATTACCGGTCTTCCACGCTTTTTGAATGAACGATAATTTCGACAGATTTGAGACTTGCTCGATGACATTCAGTTCTGCGAACCTGTCCAAACGTTCCGAATGACACTCTACCTTTTCCAACTCCGCTCTTCTGCGCGCATAGATGTCTTTGAGATGCAGGAGCCAGTTATCCAAATAGCCGTAAGACTCGTTGCTCATCGCTGCCTGAATGCCGCCACACCCATAGTGACCACATACAATAATATGTTTCACCTTTAGATAGTGCACGGCAAAATAGACAACGCTGAGCAAGTTGGAATCCGTATGGACGACGAGATTTGCTATGTTGCGCTGAACAAAAATCGACCCTGGGAGAGAGCCCGTGATCTCAGTGGCAGGAACCCGGCTGTCTGAACAGCCGATCCAAAGGTACTCGGGCGCCTGTCCTTCAGACAAGCGATTGAAAAAATCCGGGTCTTCAGCAGTGATGCGATTCACCCATCGCTTGTTCCCGGAAAGCAAAAGTTTGATGGACTGTGTCACGGGGCTTCATTCCCTCATTTTGTGGACATTCGCGCCAATGCCGCGCGGTTCAGCGCCATGTTCTCAACTATTTTTCTGGTACAGAACGATCTGAGGTCCAACAAGCCGAAAACCCACTTTCCTATGATTGCGCTACCGTCCCGGTCTTAATGCAGAGTTCGACGTAGATAGCCTTGAGTTCCTCGAACTCGGCTCGCGGCGTCTCGCGAGGAGCCACGCGTTCGCGCTCGATAGCCGCTCGTTTGGTATCGGATTGGGACGAGACCGAGACGTATTCTCCGGCGGCCATGGACATTGCGCCGGCGGCGAGGCCCGCAACACCCGCGACCAATACCGCGCGGACTGGGATCTGCGGCGGTGACCCAGACAACCAGGGATGACGCCGACACGATGCAAACATTCGCCCCTAAAACGGCCGCGCAGCCAGTTGCTCCGGGTGACGCAGTGATGGTCGTCCGAATGGGCGTTGGTGTTCGTCATGGTGTTTCTCCAGAAACCCCGGCGGGCGCGTGTCCCTCTGCCGGGCCAAGCCAGTCGTCGTTCACGAGCCTGCCGTCTTCCATGGTAACAATCCTGTCCGCCAGTTCCAGGATACGGTTATCGTGAGTGACCATCACCGTCGTTGTTCCGCGCGTCCGACCAAGGGCTTTCAGCATCTCGACGACCGTTCGCCCACTGTCCTTGTCCAGCGCTGCGGTCGGCTCGTCGGCGAAAACGACGTCCGGATTTGAAACAAGCGCCCGGGCCACGGCTACACGCTGTTTCTGACCGCCCGAAAGATTCGCGGGAAGATAATCCAGCCGATCGGCAAGCCCCAGCAGGCCAAGGATGTGCTGTGCTGCAATGCGTTGCTGTCTCGGGTTGCCATTGCCATGCACTTCAAGCCCCATCAGCACGTTTTGCGTCGCAGTCAGGCTTTCATGCAGGTTGTGGGCCTGAAAAATGAAACCCAGTCTGCGTCGAAGCGCGACCGATCGTGCTTCGGTCGTGCCGTTCAACTCCTGCCCGAGCAGATGGACACTCCCCGACTCGACTTGCCGCAAGCAACCCATCAACGTCAGAAGTGTGGTCTTGCCCGAACCCGAAGGCCCCATGAGAATGGTCAGGCTGCCACGCGCGACTTTCAGGTTGGCATCCCAGATCGCCTGTTTGCGTGCGTCTCCGGTGCCGAACCAATGGTTCAGGCCGGAGACGGCGATTGGCGCGGAACGTTCCATCAAAAGAGGTCCGCCGGGTCGGCACCCGCCAAACGCCGCGTCGCGATGGTGCCCGATATGGCGCAGGCAATAACGGTCCCTGCGAAAATCGCAGCCGCGCGCGCGGGGTCCATGACTACCGGAAGGCTGGTCGCTTCCGACATGCCGGCATAAAGCGCGAAGGATGCAAGCAGGCCAGGAATGAAACCAAAAACCGCCAGGATGATGGCCTCTTCGAAGACGATGCTGGTGAAGAAGCCCTGCTCATATCCCATCGCCTTGAATGTCGCGTACTCGCGCAGATGATCTGCCACGTCCGTCGACAGGATCTGGTACGAGACGTTGCCGACCAGGTTGCCCGGCAGCTCGGTGCGGAAGATCTGGCC
>CAYWND010000068.1:0-239 GCA_964459085.1 uncultured Oceanibium sp.
TGCGGCATCCCCGTGGCGGGCACGGAAATCATGGAGGTCGTGTCATTGGCCGCCACCACCCCGTTTCCAGTGCTGCCGATGCTGGATCACATCATCGATTGGGGGCGCGATAACGGGATGACCTGTGGTCTGTTTACCGCAACCGGCCCGCTGCGTCGGTTGTTGGGCCGTACTGGGATGCCCTACCTGTCCCTTGCCAAAGCGACGCTGGATCAATTGGAGCACGCGCTGAATGTCCT
>CAYWND010000068.1:249-9587 GCA_964459085.1 uncultured Oceanibium sp.
ACCCGCAAGACTGGGGCAGCTACTATGAAACCGACCCCGAAGTTTGCGTGTTCAGCGAAACGCTGTCGCAGCCACACACCTTGTCGCCGCGTCGGTCCACGCCTGCGCAACGGGCGGAGGCGTCCTGATGTTCGCAGTGTTCGATGCCCTTCATCGCAATGCCCGGTCGCACCCGGACGTCATTGCATTTGTCGATGATGACCGGACCGTTACCTGGGCAGAACTCGAGGCGCGCGTGGCCGACCTGGCGGCGCGCCTCGAGGCCACGACCGGAACCATTGCCATCGGGCTGGCGGGCGGCATTGACTATGTCGTGGCCGATCTGGCCGCCAGTTTCGCTGGCCGGCGGCAGGTGCCGTTGCCGTTCTTTTTCAGCAAGGAACAGAATGCACACATCCTGGTGGATGCCGCGGTCCGAACTGTCATCACCAACACCCCCGACCTGTTCGAACCACTCCCGCATCTTCAGATTGTCTCGCCGAAAGGCCACGAGGCCTCGAAAACGCTGGACACGTATGCCGGTGGTGCCGAACGCGTGATCTACACCTCGGGTTCGTCCGGTACGCCCAAAGGCGTCGTGATCGGGGACCGGCAGCTGTCGGCATCCGTTGCGGCGCTCAGTGCCGTGGTGCAGCCGACACCGGCCGATGTGCACCTGTCCGTCCTGCCCCTTGCGCAGTTGCTGGAACAAATTTGCAGCGTTTTCCTGCCGATCATTGGCGGGGCACGAACCGTTTTCCGGTTTGAGGCGACCAAAGCCCTTTTCGGTGCACCCATCACTCCGCTGATTGATGCCTTCGACACCCAAGCGCCAACAACCAGCCTGTTGGCCCCGTCGTTGCTCGGGCGCTGGAGCACGGCCCTGCACGCTCAAAGAAATCGTGCCCCCGGCACCCTGCGCTTTGTTGCAGTTGGCGGCGCCGCGACCGCTCCGGCCCTGATCGCCGAGGCGGAGGCCGCAGGCATTCCGGTTCGTGAAGGTTACGGGCTGTCGGAATGTTGTGCGGTCGTCGCCATGAACCATCCGGGTGATTCAGTGCCCGGCACGGTTGGGCACGTTTTGGACGGGCTTGATGTCACACTGGAAGAGGGCGAGATCGTTGTTTCCGGTCCCACAGTGATGCAGGGGTATCTGAACGGCACCCAGGCACCGGATCGTTGGCATACCGGCGACATGGGGCATTTCGAAAACGGGCGTCTGGTGGTTGACGGGCGCAAGGATGCCCTGCTGGTCACTGGCGCGGGCCGAAATGTGTCGCCCGAATGGGTCGAACAACGGATCAACGCCGATCCGCGCGTCGTTGCATCGGTTTTGGGCCTGCGCGAGGCGGATGGCGAGCTGGTGCTGATCGTGGCCGCTGCCGCTGCGTTCGATCCGGCAGAGATAGGGCCGCTGCTGGCCGATCTGCCTGGCTATGCACGGCCCGTTGCCGTCCTTGTGACAACCCCGACTGAACCCGACCTGCTGTTTCCGGCAGGCACCCCAAATCGGGCAGTTGCCGCCCACATCATCAACAGCCGCCCCGCCGTCGCATTGCAGGGCGCAGAGGAAAGGATGGCCTCATAGTGACAGGCAAAACCGTACTTATCACGGGCGCAGGCAGCGGCATTGGCCGCGCGCTTGCCGTCAAGGCAGCACATCTCGGCTTTGATGTCCTTATCACAGGACGGCGCGAAAGCGCCCTGCTGGATACTGTCACGCTGGCGCCCGAAGGACGCGTGCATCACGTGGTGGCCGACGTCACCAATCCGGAGGACCGCGCGCATCTTGCCGCCGCGGTCGGTGGCACGCTGGACTACCTCGTCAACAACGCGGGCGTCCTGCATGTCGGCCACATCACCGATATGCGCGACGAAGACCTGACCCGGATGACTCAGACAAATCTGGTCGCCCCGATGGCACTGACCCGCGACCTCCTGCCGGCGTTGCGGCAAGGGAACGGGCGCGTTGTGAACATCGGCTCTGTATTTGGGGACATCGCCTATCCGTTCTTTGCGGGCTATTCGGCCACGAAGTTTGGCCTGCGCGGGTTTTCAGATGCGTTGCGACGGGAACTGTCAGGCAGTGGCATCGGCGTGACCTATATCGCGCCGCGTGCCACGCACACTGCCGCCGAGGACGCGTTCGCCAACCTGATCAAGCCCTTGCAGATGACAATGGACAGCGCCGAGACCGTCGCCGAACAGGCATGGGATGCAATCCTGAGAGGCAAGCGCGAAAGCTTTCCCAAAGGCAAGGAACGTTTCTTTGTCAAAGCACAGCGCATGTTCCCGGCCTTGGTCGACAAATCTGTCGGCGCGCAAGCGCGCGATCCCAAAACCCGTGCGGCCCTCTCCAAGCCCGCGCATTCCTGACTTCAACTCACCATCGGAAACACGAAATATGGCTTACAACGTCATTCGCGCCTCGGAAGCGCAAACCAAGGAAATCACCGCAGACATTCTGGCACAGGTCCACGAGAGCCTCCACAAAGATGGCTGGGCTCTGTTGCGCGGATTCGATGCGGACATAGGCACGTTCAGCGATCTGACCGCGAAACTGTGCAAGACAATTACCTTTGATCCCGCGCGAGAGAGTTCGGACAAGAACACCCAGAAAGTCGATGCTGGGCTTGGGCCGATCGGCCTGCACATCGAAAACGGCAATGCGCCTGTCTGCCCGGATATCGTCGCCTTTTTCAGCGAGAAGGCAGCGTTCGAAGGATCCCAGACAACAATCTGCGACGGACGCAAGGTGTTCGCCTCTTTCTCGGACGCCCAAAAGGCGCGTTGGAGCCAGCCCATGACCGTGACCCGAACTCTGCCCGAAGAGTTGTGGAAACGGTACCTGGCCAACGAGCATCCGGCCATCAGCGCACCCGAAGAGGTCACGATGGAGCATGTGCTGCAATTCAAGGCGGCCATCCCGGACCAGGATTTCACGCTGAACGACGATGGCTCGCTCGAATACCGCCTCAAGGTATCGCCCGTCCGCCCATCCTCGCTGTCGAACGGCCAGGCATTTGCCAATGCGATTCTTGGCCCGTCTCACAACTACGAACCTCCGGTTTACACGCTTGAAGACGGCTCTGCCGTGTCCAAAGACGAAATCGAAGAGCTGCGGGACATCGCCGAGGCTTCGACTGTTGAGATCAACTGGCAGGATGGAGACATCGCCGTGATAGACAACACCCGCGTTATGCATGGCCGCCGTGCAATTAAGGATGCCGACCGTCAGTTGATGATCGGCATGGGGCGGATCCATTGGCGAACAATCACCTCGTGAACTGGTAGTGCAAAGGAGGTCCAAGGATCACACATCTCGCAGTCCTTACGGCGCGCCAGAACGGGCAATCATGGCCACCGACACCGCTTGATTATCTCGATGAAGAGCACGCCGGACAGAAGCCGAAATCGATGTAACTGACGGGCCGTAGGAGCATCGGCCTCCAAAGCCAGGGCATCCGCAGCCCCGTCAGATCAGTCAGGTTTCTCCGCCAAGATCGGCCAACCACTGGCTATCAATCTTCGCAAATCGACGCCAAACACGCTGCTGTTCTCGGCGGATTGGAATTGTCGCTGCATCTGATCCGTAAGGAAGTGCTTATGTGTATGGCGCTTGAAAATGGTCAACTAAGGCCGGTGAATGGTGAGCTGTGACAAGGCTGGGTCGAATTCCTCCCCGAACTGACGGAGGATGAGCGCCGTTTAGGAGAATTTCCCGGTTTCATCCCGGCACGGATCGAGCGATGATTTGAAACCTATCCCATCGAAGAGCTGTGTCTGCCAAACAACATCGGATAAGATGTCGCCGTAGGCCATCGTCGTGAAAACCGCGAGCGTGATGCTCAATATTTTCGAAGCTGTGCAAAGCCCAACCCTGCTCGTGATCTGCCCCCAATCGTGCCCCCATTTTGAGGGCATTTGATCGGACCGACAAAAACACTGTCGGACAATCTGAAGCGCGAGAACCCATATTTCTTGGGCTTTTCCGCACTTAGATGATTGTCTCTGAATGTTGAAGTGGTGCCCCCACACGGACTCGAACCGCGGACCTACTGATTACAAATCAGTTGCTCTACCAGCTGAGCTATAGGGGCACGCGCGAGGGCCTAGCGCAGCAGCCGGAAATTTGCAACGCCTATCGCGCGCTGTACCTGTGGGCATGGCGCGTTATCGCTCGGCAAGCATCCATTCGAACTCGGACCCCGACAAGGCCTCGGCAACCTCGTCGTAGTTCTCGATGGCCTCGCGCAGCGGCCGACGGTTCTGTTTGACGAAGATCACCGACCGATCCGTGAACGGCTCGAGGCCCAAAAATCCCGCCAGCGATGTTGCAGTTGCTTGGGACACCTGCCCGTCGGGATCAAACATCTCTTCGTAGTAAACCGTCAGCACACGGGTGCGTGCGCCCAGCCACCGCACCATCAATTGATCCTGCAAAACCCCCGAGGCCAGAAACCGCAGCAGCGGGCCCGTCGCGACACGCACGCTCTCGATCTTGATCTGTGCCACATCGCGCGCATGCCAAACCTTGTTCGCATCCGCCAGCAGTCCCGACACAAACACCTCCAGCTGATTCCGACGCCGCAGATGAATGATCGGCGTCCCGGCCTCGCGGCAGATCGCGATCAGTTTTGGCACGTCGTTTGGCGCCTGGAATCCGCTGCGGATATGGTGCAGCGAGTTGTACTTCACATCCAGGATCGGCAGGCCTGCGTCCGGGTCAACGACCTTTTCCAGAAACCGCCCGAGCACCTCGACCCCGCGATCGGGCAGAACCGCATTGGGATCCTCGGCCGCCATGTCACGCAACCATGTGAAATAGTTCAGCGGTTGCCCCACATTGGCGGGGTGAAATACCTCTCCCAGGTACCTGATCCCTGGCTGCCGATCCAGCGTCGTTCCCAGGGCGCCGGTGCCGGACCGCTGACGGGCAATGAGCAATCCGAATTTCCGCGAGGCCGCCTCCATCGTGCTGCTAAAGACCTAGACCACTTGGGCCGACCGGTCCAGACTGGCGTGGATCATGCCTCTTGAGGCTTGCAATAGTGTCAACCTGCGGTAACGTCCGTTCAGTTAAAACAAAATGTGTCAGGGAGGACACCATGAAAATCAGACACAGCTTTGCCGCGACTGTCGCGGCGGTCATGATCTCGGGCTCGGCCATGGCGGCCGAGTGCATCGCGCCGGCCAACCCGGGCGGCGGCTGGGACTTTACCTGCCGCCAGATCGGCAAGATCCTGTATGACATCGGACAGGAGAGCAATCCGGTCCAGATCACCAACATGGCCGGTGGCGGCGGCGGGCTGGCCTTCAGCCATGTCGTGAACGAGCGTGCCGATGACAATGAACTGATCGTGGCCGCCAGCCAGGCGACTGCCACGCGTCTTGCACAGAATGCCTATGGCGGCATGACCGCGGATCAGGTGCGCTTTGTGGGTGCAATCGGCGCCGATCCCGGCGTGATCGTAGTGGCGGCCGACAGCCCCTTTAACTCGCTCAATGATCTGGTCGATGCGATCAAGGCGGATGCGGGATCGGTCTCGTTCGCCGGTGGCTCGGCCGCGGGCGGGTTTGACCACCTCAAGGTGCTGATGGTGCTGAAAGACGCCGGCTTCACCGACATTCGCAGTGTCAAGTATATCGGCGTTGATGGCGGCGCAGACGCGATCACCCAGACCATCGGCGGGTTCACCCAGGCGATGACCGGCGACATGTCCGAGATTGTGGGCTTCCTGCAATCGGGCGAGGTCAAGGCGCTGGCGGTTCTGACCGAGGAACGCGTGCCGGGCTTTGAAGATGTTCCCACCGCCGTCGAGCAGGGCATCGACGTGGTCGCGGTCAACTGGCGTGGCCTTTACGTGCCCAAGAACATCTCGGATGCCGACTTCGAGGCCTGGGGCGCCAAGCTGGCCGCCGTTGCCGAAAGCCAGGAGTGGAAGGATGCCATGACCGCCAACGGCCTCGCCCCCTTCACCAAGGTCGGCGGCGATTTCCAGTCCTGGGTGGACGGCGTGATCGCCGACACCGAGGCGCTCAGCCGCGAAATCGGCGTCATCCAGTAATAAGATGGCGTCCGACCGTATCTTCGGTCTCGTAGCACTTGTGGTGGCGCTGGGGTTCATCTTCAGCGCCACGCAACTGGCCGAGCCGTTCCTTCCCGACCCGATGGGCGGCAAGGCCTTTCCCTATATCGTCGGCGGTGTGGCCGCCCTTTGTGCGATTTCCATGATCCTTTCGCCTGACGCCGATCCCGCCTGGCCCAGCCTGGGCACCTGGCTCAGCCTCGGCCTCGCTGTGATTGTGCTGATCGGTTATGCCTACACGCTGAAGCCGATGGGGTTCCTGATCCCCACCGCGCTGGCCGCGGGCATCCTCAGCTATCAGATCAGCCCCCGCCCCGTGCCCGCGGTTCTGACCGGGCTGGGCTTGTCTGTCGGGCTGTTCTTTCTGTTCAAATACGCACTGGGTCTGGGCCTGATCCCCTTCCCCAAGGGCTGGATGGGGTAAGCCATGGACCTGATTGCCAACCTCGCGCTCGGGTTCTCGGTCGCACTCACCCCCTACACGCTGATGCTGGCCGTGATTGGCTGTTTCCTGGGCACCATCATCGGCGCGATGCCGGGGCTGGGGCCATCCAACGGGGTTGCGATCCTGATCCCGCTGGCCTTTACGCTGGGCCTGGATGCCACCGCCGCGCTGGTCCTGATGACATCCGTTTACTACGGCGCCATGTATGGCGGGCGGATCTCGTCGATCCTTCTGAACATTCCGGGCGACGAGCCTGCGCTGATGACCACGCTCGACGGCTATCCAATGGCCAAGGCGGGGCGCGCGGGCGATGCACTTGTGATCTCGGGCGTGGCCTCGTTCGTAGGCGCGTTCCTGGCCACCATCGGGCTGATGCTGCTGGCACCGATCCTGGCACGCGTGGCCTATCTTTTCGGCCCGGCAGAGTACTTCGCGCTGTATCTGCTGGCCTTCTGCACCCTGGGCGGGATTGCCTCGAACAACCAGGCCAAGGCGGCGCTGGCAGCCTGTCTTGGCCTGGCGATTGCCATGATCGGCCTTGACAACACGTCCGGCCTGCCCCGGTTCACGGGCGGCGAGTTGCACCTGATGGATGGTGTCGACTTCCTGGTCGCCATCGTTGGTCTCTTTGCGGTGTCCGAGGTGTTCTTCTTCATCGAAAGCCACGGCAAGAATTCGGCCATCGGGGTAAAACTGGAAAAGATCACCATCCCGGTGAAGGACATCACCAGATCGACCTGGACCATGCTGCGCTCGACGCTGATCGGTTTTGTTGCGGGCGTGCTGCCCGGCGCGGGCGCCTCGCTGGGTTCGTTCCTGGCCTATACGTCCGAAAAGGCCGTGGCCCGCGACAAGGACACGTTTGGCACCGGCAACCCGCGCGGGGTGGCCGCCCCCGAGGCTGGCAACAACGCCGCCGCTGGCGGGGCGCTGGTGCCGATGCTGACACTGGGCGTCCCGGGGTCCGGCACCACCGCAGTACTGCTGGCGCTGTTGATGACGCTCAACATCACGCCCGGACCCACGCTGTTTACCGAGCGGCCCGAGGTCGTCTGGGGCCTGATCGCCTCGCTGTTGATCGCGAACTTCGTGCTGCTGATCATGAACGTGCCGCTGGTGAAGCTCTTCGTGCGGATCCTGACCGTGCCCGCCTGGGTGCTGCTGCCGATGGTCACGATGATCTCGTTCGTCGGCATTTACTCGTTGTCGGGCAGCTATTTCGACCTACTGCTGATGGTCGCGTTCGGCGTACTTGGCTATGTCTTCCGCAAACTCGACATCCCCACCGTGCCGGTGATCCTGGGCATACTTCTGGGCAACCATATGGAGGACAGCCTGCGCCGCGCCATGGTTATCTCGGACGGCGAGTGGACCTATCTCTTCTCATCCCCAATCTCCATCGGCCTCTGGATCGCCGCCGTTCTGGGCTTCGTCGCCCCGATGTTCCTGCGCGGCCTGATCAAGAAACCCCAGGCGATCACCGACTGACCGGGCCGCCCGTCAGCAAAGGGGGGCGCTGCCCCCATCGCCCTGCGGGCTCCCCCCCGGAGTATTTGTCCGAGCAAAGAGGGCCCTTAACAATTGATTGAGGGCCCTATCTTTGCTCGTCAAATACTCCGGGGAGCGCGAGGGGCTGGCCCCTCGCACGCCACGCTCACCACGACGCGGCAAGCCTCGCCAAAACGCCGTCGAGATCGTCGTAGTGGTCCAGGTAGGCCTCGGGCGCCAGGCCACGCACCCCCATCGCTTCGGGTCCGAAGGTGACCAGCACGCAGGCCACGCCCGCGTTGCGCGCCGCGTCCAGATCAGTGACGGAATCGCCCACCAGCACGGCGCGATCGGGCGCGCCGCCGGCGATGCGGATCGTTTCCCACAGATGGCGCGGATCGGGTTTGCGCACCTCCAGGCTGTCGGCCCCCAGCATCGCGGCAAACCGCGCGCGGACGCCCAGCCGCTGCAACAGATCCTCGGCCAGCGCGGCAGGCTTGTTGGTGCACACCCCCAGCGCCCACCCGGCCGCGTCCAGCCTGTCCAGCGCCGCCTCGACCCCCTCATAGAGCCGCGTGTGGTCTGCAATCCCTACTTGATAGTGGTCCAGAAACGGCTGGAACGCGTCGTCTACATCCGCCCCGGTCCAGGCCCGGCCCTGGCGTTCGAACCCCAGCCGCAGCATCGCCCGCCCGCCCCGGAACGCCGTCGCCGCATCCGCTTCGGTGTCCAGCAGATCAGCCCCCAGTGCGCGATTGGCCGCCGTGATCAGATCGGCCGAGGTATCCGCCAGCGTGCCGTCCAGATCGAAAATCGCCGCTCTCATGCCCTGCTCCCGCCGCAATACGGGTGCTGAATGCCACAACCCGCAACGAACTGAAACACATTCTGAACCCGGCGGGCTTGGCCCGACCCGCCCTGCGCGATAGAAGGGCGCAACGATAAGGGATCACAGAGGCAAGGGCATCCCATGCGGACCAGCATCATCCTCCTGGCGGCCGGCCAGGGCACGCGGATGCAATCGGACCTGCCCAAGGTCCTGCACCAGATTGCGGGCGCGCCGCTGTTGGTCCATGCCCTGCGCGCAACCGAAACGCTTGCCACAGAAAAGACCGTCGTGGTCGTGGGAACCGGGGCCGAACAGGTCGCGCAGACCGCGATTGACCACAACGAAGAGGTGATCTGCGTCGAACAGGCAGAACGTTTAGGCACAGCACACGCGGTTGATCAGGCCCGTCCCGCGCTCGAGGGCTTTGATGGCGATGTCATCGTGCTCTACGGCGACACGCCCTTTATCTCGCCCGAGACCCTGGACGAGATCCAGGCCGCGCGGGCCG
>CAYWND010000069.1:0-2933 GCA_964459085.1 uncultured Oceanibium sp.
CTGGGCGGCGTAGACCCGGTGGTAGTCCGCGATATCGGCCAGCCAGCCAGGCGTCGCGGCGACCTGGGTGTCGCGCGATGCGCCAGTGAAATACCCCGCCCCGCCGCCGATCACCAGGGCGATCAGAGCGGCGACAGCGGTCATCCAGGACAGGCTGCGCGGCGCGCGGGGTGTGTTCGCGGCCACGGTGGGCGTGGCATCCCGGACCGCGGCGGCAAGTGCTGCGGGCACGGGCTCGTCCAGCATCGCGGCAAACTCGTCGCGAACAACGGCATCCGCCTGCATCAGCGCCTCGAGCGCGGCCTGAAGCTGCGGATCGCGGTCGAGGGCCTGTTCGATCTCGCGTGCCTCCGCCGGGGGCAATTCGCCATCTAGATAGGCGCTGAGCTTGTCTTCGTACTGGGTCACCGGTCAGCTCCTGCGGGGTCTGCAATCTGTTGTGCCAGCGCCTTGCGCGCGCGGTGCACGCGGCTCATCACCGTGCCGAGGGGAATATCGAACAGCTCGGCGGCTTCGGCATAGCTGTAGCCTTCGACCGAGACGGCGAGGAGGATGGTTGACAATTCGGGTGGGAGGGCGGCGATCTTGCCGCGCAGCTGTGACGCGGCGACTGCGGCTTCTCCGGTTTCCACAGCCACCAGTTCGGGGGCCTGTTCGGCCGGGACGTGGCCCTGGCCCATGCGCACGCCGCGTTTGCGCAACTCGCTGATCCAGAGGTTTCGAGTGATCAGGAACACCCACCGGTCCAACGGTTGCGCCGGATCCCACTGGTCGGCGCGGCCGAGCGCGCGCAGGCAGGCCTCTTGCACCAGATCGTCGGCCTCGGGCACCGAGCGCGTCAGCGAGCGGGCAAACCGCCTGAGCCGCGGCAGCAGTGCGATCAGTTACGACTTTATGTCCGCCGTCACCCAAGCCCCCCGGTGTTGGTTCAGCGCGCCATTGCTTGCGTGATGCCGTTGTGCCCCGCCATGGGCCGCGCTGCAACCAGCAGGCATGTGAAGGGGATCTATCGGCAGGGCAGTCATCGCGGGCACTCGCGTCCTTGTTTTACAGGGGGGTTACGCGACAACCCGCAAGAAAATTCAAAAAAAATCGGAAGGCGCGGAAATAAACCCCGGGGCCGGGGCGTAGTGCCGGGCAGTGAGGGACGAGGTCCCCCTGATCGGATGAACAAAAAGGACGGAGAACAGACCCATGAAACGCACCCTGGTGATTGCTGCCGCTGTTGCGGTCATGTCGTCGATGGCATCGGCCCAGCCGCTGGCGACGGCGAACTCGGACATTGGCAAGGTCTTGGTATCGGCCAAGTCAGGCCTGACGCTCTACACCTTCCGCAACGACGCGGCGAATTTGTCGAAATGCTATGGCGGTTGTGCCGAGGCCTGGCCGCCGTTTGTCGCCGAGGCCTCGGCCAGGGCTGATGGCGCATTGGGCATCATCGCCCGGCGCGACGGCACCCGGCAATGGACGCTGAACGGCAAGCCTCTGTATTTTTGGCAAGGCGACAGCCGGACCGGCGATGTCACCGGCGACGGCGTTGGTGGCGTCTGGGATGCGGTGCGGAACTGAGCGGAGGGGGAGCGATGACACGGACTGTTGCAATCCTGGTCACGCTGGTGACCTTGGCCGCGTGTGCGACGGGCGGGCAGTATGGGGGCGTTGCTGACACATCCTTCGGGTCCAGCGACTACTGAGCCTGTCCGCTCCGTTCAGAGCGTAACGAGTGACCGGCGGCTGCGGGGCGTTCCCCGGGGCCGCCTTTTTTGCGTCTGCCGACTGCCCCTTGCCCCGAAGGTTCGGCCCTGCTACCGCTGCCATCCAAGACGATGCCTGAGACAGGCTGAGCGGAAGGCGAATCGGGTCGACCCAAACAGGGGATCCAGTGCGCCGTCGTCGGGGCCGTTGGGCCCTCTCAGCCCCATGCGAGAGGAGTGGCCCTGTTGTCGGAAAAGATCGGTGTGATGTTGTGCGGGCATGGCTCGCGGTCCGAGGCCGCGGTGGCCGAGTTCGCGGTGCTGGCCGAGCGGCTGCCCGCGCATCTGCCGCCGGACTGGATGGTCGACTACGGCTATCTGGAGTTCGCCAATCCGGTGATCCGCAAGGGGCTGGATAACTTGCGCGAGGCCGGGTGCGACCGGATTCTGGCGGTGCCGGGGATGCTGTTTGCGGCCATGCATGCCAAGAACGACATTCCCTCGGTGCTGAATGCCTATGCACGCGAGCACGGGATCCGGGTGGATTACGGCCGCGAGTTGGGGGTCGATCCGAAGATGCTGAAAGCGGCGGAGGCGCGGATCCGCGAGGTGCTGGATGACACCGTGCCGATGCACGAGACGTGTCTTGTGGTTATCGGCCGGGGGGCGAGTGATCCGGATGCGAACTCGAATGTCTCGAAGATCGCGCGGATGCTGTGGGAGGGCATGGGCTTTGGCTGGTGCGAAGTGGGCTATTCCGGCGTGACCTTTCCGCTGGTCGAGCCGTGCCTAGAGCATGTGGCGAAGCTTGGCTACAAGCGGGTCGTTGTTTTCCCGTATTTCCTGTTCACCGGCATCCTGATTGATCGGATCTATGGCTTTGCGGATATGGTGGCGGCGGCGCATCCAGATATCGAGTGGGTCAAGGCGGGGTATTTGAACGACCACCCGGATGTGATTGCGACCTTTGCCGAGCGGGTGACCGAGATCATCGAGGGGCAGACGGCGATGAACTGCAGCTTGTGCAAATACCGCACGCAGGTGCTGGGGTTCGAGGGCGAGGTGGGGATGCCGCAGGAGAGCCACCATCACCATGTCGAGGGGCAGGGCGCGAGTGCACCGGGATCGAATGTGGCCGACTGCGCGCTGTGCGATGATTTCTGCACCGGGGCGTGCCGGCTGGATCAGGCGCATCATCATCATGATCATGATCATGATCACGGGCATGATCACGGGCAT
>CAYWND010000069.1:3033-9583 GCA_964459085.1 uncultured Oceanibium sp.
CATGATCACGGGCATGATCACGGGCATCATCATCACGACCATGACCACGATCATCACCATCCGCCCTATCCCCATGCGGACCATCCGCTTGGGCCGGAGAGCGTGCGCAAGCACCTGAAAGGGTGAGGCTGTTCGACGGCTATATGGCGGTGGACTGGTCCGCCGCATCCGTCCCGCGGACGGGGGCGGATGCGATCTGGATCAGTGCACGCGGATGGGGCGGGCCGGATGTGCTGGAAAACCCCGCGACCCGGGCCGAAGCCGTAGCCCGCATCGAAGAGCTGCTTCGGGCCGCTAGTGACGCGGGGCGGCGGGTTCTGGCGGGGTTCGATTTTCCGTTCGGCTATCCCGAGGGATTCGCCCGGGCGTTGACCGGGCAGGATGGCTGGCGCGCGGTTTGGGCGCGGATCGCGGACGCGATCGACGAGGGGCCGGGGAACGCCAACAACCGGTTCGAGGCGGCGGCCGGGTTGAACC
Organism: uncultured Oceanibium sp.; assembly: GCA_964459085.1. GTDB lineage: Bacteria > Pseudomonadota > Alphaproteobacteria > Rhodobacterales > Rhodobacteraceae > Halovulum. The sequence continues at coordinate 3,511 of CAYWND010000069.1, forward strand.
GCGCTTTTGCGGGTGACGGGCCGTTCTGGGGCAATGGGCTGAAGCGCGACATCAAGGGGCTGCCACGCAAAAAACCAGGCGGATGGGGTGATACGCTGCCCGCCAATGCCCGGCGGGCCGAGGCCATGGTGCCTTCCGCTCAGGAGGTCTGGAAGCTGTCGGGTGTGGGCTCGGTCGGGGGGCAGGCGTTGACCGGGATCGCGGCGCTTGAGGGATTGCGGCGGCGCACCGGCGCGAAGGTCTGGCCATTCGAGACGTTGGGCGGTGCGGGGGCGGACGCCGGTCATGTCCTGGCAGAGGTCTACCCGTCGCTGATCGCGCCCGCGCCGCATGAGATCAAGGATGCCGGTCAGGTATTGGCCGTGACCCAGCGGCTGGCGGCGCTCGACGCGTCGGGTCTGCTGGCGGCGCATCTGGAGGCCCAGGCGGACATGCCCGAGGCGGTGCGGCAGGAGGAGGCCCTGATCCTGGGCATGGACAATATCGAGGGGTTTCGGACCGGCGGGCCGCTGATCTATGAGCGCGATCCGGCGGCGATTTATCGGCAGAGCTTTGAGGTCATTGCGAATGAGGCGGATCTGTCGTCCTTGCCTGCGCCCGCGCGCGATATGGCAGTGCGGCTGATCCATGCCTGCGGGATGGTCGATCTGGCGCGGGATCTGCGCATCTCGGACACCTGCATGGCGGCCGGCCGCGCGGCATTGGCCGGGGGCGCGCCGATCCTGTGCGATGCCGAGATGGTGGCGCGCGGGATCATTTCACGCGGCTTGCCAGAGGGTTGCGAGGTGATCGTAACCTTGAACGATCGTTCAGTTCCCGGTCTGGCGAGGGAATTGGGCACCACGCGGTCGGCGGCGGCGGTAGATCGCTGGCGGGACCGGATCGATGGTGCAGTTGTGGCCATCGGAAATGCGCCGACGGCGCTGTTTCGACTGCTGGAGCATCTGGCCGAAGGGTGGCCGCGTCCCTCCTGTATCCTGGGGTTCCCCGTGGGCTTTGTCGGTGCGGTCGAGAGCAAGGCGGCGCTGGCGGCACGTGCGCCGGTGCCCTATGCCACTGTGCTGGGGCGCCGGGGCGGCAGTGCGATGGCCGCGGCGGCGGTCAACGCGTTGAGCCTGGGTCTGAGGGGGGACGGGACGTGATCCGCGGGAGGGTCTGGACGCCTGCCTGTTATCAAGCGGAGACCGCCCTGGCGGGCGGTCGAGTCCTTGAGCTCGGTCACGCCCTGCGGGCGTGCCCGAGCGGTGGGGCGCGCGGAGGGAAAGCGTGATGGATGTCTGGCTGGATGTGATCGGCATTGGCGAGGATGGCTGGGATGGGCTGGCGCCGGACGCGCGTGCGGCGCTGCAGCGGGCCGAGCTGATCATTGGCGGTCAGCGGCACATGGGGCTGATCCCGGATCTGCCGGGCGAGCGGATGGTCTGGCCATCGCCGTTTTCCACATTGCGCGAAGAGATCGGCGCCTATCGTGGGCGTCAGGTGGCGGTACTGGTGACTGGGGATCCGCTGTGGTTTTCAGCAGGCGGGCATCTGGCGCGGCTGTTTGATCCCGGCGAGATGCGGTTTCATCCCGCCCTGTCGTCGTTCCAGTTGGCCGCCGCGCGCATGGCCTGGAGCCTGGCGGATGTCGAGACGCTGACGGTGCATGGCCGGCCGGTCGAGCAGATACTGCCCTGGATTGGTTCGGGCCAGCGGTTGCTGCTGCTGACGCGGGATGCGGGAACGCCGGCCGAGGTGGCGGAGTTGCTGCGCGCGCGAGGGTTCGGGCGCTCGGCCATGACGGTGTTGGGCGCGCTGGGCGGCCCGGAGGAATCCCGGATCGACGGGGTGGCAGAGAGCTGGGATGCGGTGGCTCCGGAGTTTCACGTGTTGGCTGTCGACTGCCAGGCGGAGGCGGGCAGCGCGCCGCTGCCGCGCTGGGGACTGCCGGATGATGCGTTCGTTCATGACGGCAAGATGACCAAGCGCGAGATGCGGGTTCTGACGCTGGCCGCGCTGGCGCCGCGCCCGGGCGAGCGGTTGTGGGATATCGGGACCGGCTGCGGGTCGGTCGCAGTGGAGTGGATGCGGGCGGCGCGGGATATGGAGGCGGTGGGGATCGATCCCTCGGCCGCGCGGCTGGAGATGGCGGGGCGGAATGCAAAGGCGCTGGGCGCGCCGAGGCTCAAGCTGGTTCAGGGCCGCGCGCCCGAGGCGTTGGCGGGGCTGGATGCGCCCGATGCGGTGTTTGTCGGTGGCGGCCTGTCGGATGACGTGGTCGACGCGGCGCTGCGGGCCCTGCGGCCCTTCGGGCGGCTTGTGGCCAATGCGGTGACGCTGGAAAGCGAGGCCCGGCTGGCCGCGCTGCAGGCGGCCCATGGCGGCGAGTTGATCCGGGTCCAGGTGGCACGGGCCGAAGCCGTCGGCGGGTTCCGGGGCTGGCGTGCGGCGATGCCGGTGACCCAGTGGGTGATGCAGCGATGACAGCGCGGTCGGGGGTTGAGTATTTGGAGAGCAAAGAGGGCGCGGCGGGGCCCGGACGATGACCGGCACCTTGTATGGCGTAGGGGTGGGCCCGGGGGATCCGGAGTTGATGACGCTGAGAGCGCATCGGTTGATCTCGGGCGCAGAGGTGGTGGCGTATCCTGCGCCGGATAGCGGCGAGAGTTTCGCGCGGGCGATTGCGGCGGGTGCGATCCCCGAGGGGGCTCGTGAGATCCCGATTGTTGTGCCGATGCGGGTGGCGCGATTTCCCGCGCAGGAGGTTTACGACCGGGCTGCGGCCGAGATCGGGGCAGAACTGGCCGCGGGGCAGGATGTGGTTGTGTTGTGCGAGGGCGATCCGTTCTTTTACGGGTCGTTCATGTATCTGTTTGCGCGGCTGGCGGGGACGCATCGCTGCGAGATCGTGCCGGGTGTCAGTTCGCTGGGGGCGGTGACGGCGGCGGCGCAGAGCCCGCTGGTCGCGCGCGAAGAGGTGCTGGTGGTGGTGCCCGCGACCTTGCCGGCCGAGGAGCTGGAGACGCGGATCGCGGCGGCCGATGCGGTCGCGGTGATGAAGCTGGGCCGGCATTTCGAAAAGGCGCGCGAAGTGATCGCGCGCCTGGGGCTGACCGGGCGGGCGGTGTTCGTGCGCCATGCCTCGTTGCCGCAGGAGGGGGTTTGCCCGCTGGCCGAGGCGCCGGACGACGCGCCGTATTTCTCGATGATCCTGATCCCGGGGAGGGATGCCCATGTCTGAGGTGGTGGTTGTGTGTGTTTTGCCATCGGGCGCTGAGGTCGGCGCCAGGGTGGCAGGGGTGCTGGGAGGTGTGCTGGAGGTTCGGGGCGCGGCATTCGAGGATGTGGGGGCGCATCTGCGGGGCCACTATTGTGCCGGGCGGGACATGGTGGTGATCGGCGCGGCCGGGATCGTGATCCGGGTTCTGGCGCCGATGCTGGCGGACAAGCGCGACGAGCCGGGCGTGGTGGCGGTGGCCGAGGATGGCTCGGCCGTGGTGCCGCTGTTGGGCGGGCATCGTGGCGCAAACGATCTGGCGCGCGAGGTGGCTGATGCGCTGGGCGTAGCCGCAGCGATCACAACGGCGGGCGATGTCCGGCTGGGTGTGGCGCTGGATGCGCCGCCCGAAGGCTGGCGGCTGGAAAATCCCGAGGATGCCAAGGCTGTCATGGCCGCACTGCTGGGCGGCGCAGACGGCGAGCTGTCGGGAGAGGCGGCGTGGCTGGCGCCGCTGGGCGATCGGGTCGCGCGGCGCGCCGCGGGGGCGGACGATCCGGTGGTGCTGCGGGTAGGTGATCAGGCATTGATCTATCGGCGGCAGGTGCTGGCAGTTGGCGTGGGCTGTGCGCGGGGCTGCGATCCGGCAGAGATGATCGGATTGGTCCGGCAGGCGCTGGCCGAGGCTGGGCGGTCCGTGTTCGAGGTGGCGTCGATCCAGTCGATCGATCTGAAAGCGGATGAGGCGGCGGTGCATGCGCTGGGGCGCGATCTGGGCGTTCCGGTGTGGTTTCACGAGGCGGGCGCGCTGGAGGCGGTTGCGGGGCGGCTGGCCAATCCGTCGGAGGTGGTTTTTGCCGAGGTCGGGTGTCATGGCGTGGCCGAGGGGGCGGCGCTGGTGGCAGGTGGGCCCGGCGCGTCACTGGTGATCGAGAAGACCAAGTCCGCCAATGCCACCGTAGCGGTGGCACAGATCGGCCCGGGTGGCGCGATAGGCCGGGCGCGGGGATCGCTGGCGGTGGTGGGGATCGGGCCCGGGCAGCCGGCCTGGCGCACGCCCGAGGTGTCGGCGCTTGTCGCAGGCGCTGACGAGTTGGTGGGATATGGTCTGTATCTGGATCTGCTGGGCCCGGCGGCGCGCGGCAAGGCCATGCGGGATTTCGCGCTGGGCGAGGAGGAGGCGCGCTGCCGATATGCGCTGGAGCGGGCCGGTGAGGGGCGGCGCGTGGTGCTGGTCTGTTCCGGCGATGGCGGGATCTATGCCATGGGTGCGCTGGTGATGGAACTGATCGACCGGGGCGGGCTGAGCGATGCGGCGCGGCGGGTCGAGATCGTGCATGCGCCGGGGATCTCGGCCCTGCAGGCGGCGAGTGCGCGGGCGGGTGCGATGCTGGGACATGATTTCTGCGCGATCTCGCTGAGCGATCTGCTGACCCCGGTCGAGGACATAAGGCGGCGGTTGCGTGCGGCGGCGGAGGGGGATTTCGTGATTGCCTTCTACAACCCAGTCTCGCGCAGGCGGCGGACCCTGCTGGCCGAGGCGCGTGATGTGCTGATGGCGCAGCGCGGGGCGGATGCACCGGTGCTGCTGGCCTCGAACCTCGGCCGGCCGGACGAGGCGTTGCGGCTGCGGACATTGGGGACATTGGAGGTCGACGAGGTGGACATGCTAACAATCGTGATGGTCGGGTCGAGTGCAAGCCGGGTGGTTGAAAGCGGTGATGTCTCGGCAGGGGTCGGCGGCGCGTGGATCTATACGCCGCGGGGCTATGCCAGGAAGATGAACGGGGCCCGGGGACGGGGGACGGACGCTCCCGCCGGGGCTGCGCCCGGCGGCTCGCCCCGCCCTCCGTCCCTCAGGGCCGCCAGGGAGGGGTCGTGATGTTGGGAAGCTGTTTATGTGGCCAGGTGCGGTATGAGACGACCGGCGCGTTGCGGCCCATTGTTGCCTGTCACTGTGTGCAATGCCGCAAGACATCCGGCCATTTCGTGGCGGCGACCAGTGTCGCGCGCGAGCATCTGCATGTCCGGGGCGACGTGAGTTGGTATGCCTCGAGCGGTGAGGCGCGGCGGGGGTTTTGCGGGATTTGCGGGTCGAGCCTGTTCTGGGAGCGGCCGGGCGGGGCGCGGGTCTCGATCCATGCCGGGACGCTTGACGAGGCAACCGGGCTGGCGGTGAAAGGCCATATCTTTGTCGATGACAAGGGTGATTACTATGAGATCGCGGATGGGCTGCCCCGGGCCGGGCGGGATGATCCGGATCTGACAACGGCGGTGTGACATGACGGTTTATTTCATCGGGGCGGGTCCGGGGGATCCGGAATTGATAACGGTCAAGGGGCAGCGGTTGATCGCGCGCTGTCCGGTGTGCCTGTATGCCGGGTCGTTGGTACCCGAGGCGGTGGTGGCTGGTGCGCCCGAGGGGGCGCGGGTGATGGACACTGCCCCGATGGTGCTGGACGAGATCATGGCCGAGGTCGCGGCGGCGCATGACCGGGGTGAAGATGTTGCGCGGGTGCATTCCGGCGACCCCTCGCTCTATGGCGCGATTGCCGAGCAGGTGCGTCGGCTGAAGGCGCTGGGAATTGCCTATGAGATCGTGCCCGGTGTACCGGCCTATGCGGCGGCGGCGGCGGCGATGGGCCAGGAGCTGACCGTGCCGGAGGTGGCGCAGAGCGTGATCCTGACCCGCACGGCGATGAAATCGAGCGCAATGCCCGAGGGCGAGGATCTGGCGACCTTGGGGCAGAGCCGCGCGACGCTGGCGATCCATCTGTCGATCCGCAACCTCTTGGAGATCGAGCGGCAGTTGGCGCCGCTTTACGGGGCCGATTGCCCGGTTGTGGTGGCCTACCGCGTGGGCTGGCCCGACCAGAC
>CAYWND010000070.1:0-9574 GCA_964459085.1 uncultured Oceanibium sp.
CATCTGGAAATCCGACAGTCAGCGCTGCGCGACCTACCGCATCACCACCGAAGGTGGGGCTATGTGTGGCCGCTGCATGAAAACCTGCCCCTGGAACCTGGAGGGTCTGTTTGCGGAAAAGCCCTTCCGCTGGGCGGCGATGCGTTTGCCCCGCGCCGCCCCGCACCTCGCAAGGCTGGACGACGCGCTGGGGCGCGGCGGTCTGAACCCGGTCAAGAAGTGGTGGTGGGATCTGGAACTGGAAGAGGATGGCGGCTATCGCCCGACGCGCCACCCGGTGAACGCCCGTGATCTGCAACGCGATCTGGACCTGCGCTATGACCAGCAGACGCTGGCGGTCTATCCTGCCAACCTGGCCCCGCACCCCTGGCCTTATCCCTTTCCGATGGATCGCGAGGCCGGGATCGAGGCTTATCAGGCCATGGTCACCGCCCAGGAATACAAGCGTCGGATGGCCGACGGCGACGCCGGGCATGTGCATCGATACACCGCCGACGGCGACAGCCCCGTCCTGCGGGTGCAGGTCAGCCTCGCCCAGCCCATGACCGACAGCATTACCAGGTACGAGCTGACGTCTCTGGACGGCAGCGACCTGCCGGAATGGACCGCAGGCGCGCATCTTGATATTGTCATCGCTCCCGAGTACCTGCGCCAGTATTCCATGTCCGGCAATCCGGCCGACCGATCAGCCTATCAGATCGGGGTGCTGAGAGAGGCCGAAGGTCGGGGCGGGTCGCAGCTTATGCACCGAATCTTCTCGCCGGGGCGCAAGATCTTTATCTCGCGCCCGATCAACCATTTCGAACTGGTCGAGGGCGCGCGCAAGTCGTTTCTGATGGGCGGCGGTATCGGGATTACGCCGATGATCGCCATGGCACACAGACTGCATGCGTTGGGGGCCGCGTTCGAGCTGCACTACTCGATCCCTTCGCGCGCTGCAGGGGGGTTCCTTGACGATCTGGCGGATGCGCCCTGGTCCGACCATGTTCGCCTGCATGTCAGTGACGAGGGATCGCGCGCGGATCTGGACCGTATCCTGGCCGCGTACCAGGCCGGCTGGCACGTCTACACCTGCGGCCCGGACCGCTACATGACTGCCGTCCTCGTGTCTGGAGAGCGTCCGAGCTCTGCCGAAGAGGCGCGGCATCTGGAATACTTCTCGGTGCCCGAAGTGCCGGACTATGAAAATCACCCCTTTACTCTGCGCCTGGCGCGGTCGGGTCGGGATCTGGAGGTGCCGGCCGACAAAAGCGCTACGGACGTGCTGGCCCAGGCGGGGCTTGGTGTGGATGTCAAATGTTCGGACGGCATCTGCGGTGTCTGCAAATGCGGCCTGATCTCGGGCGAGGTCGAGCATCGCGATTTCGTCCTGTCCCGTGCCCAGCGGCGCGACAGCATCATCCTGTGCCAATCCCGCGCGGCACAGCCCGGCGGCGTGGTCGAGATCGACCTGTAACCAGGTCACCCGATCGTCGGCGCGCATCAGCCACCCATGGAAAAATCACGCGCCCGAGGCGCGCGCGATTGCGAGGCTCTGCCTCGCGCTCCAGAGTATTTTGAACAGAAAGAAGGGGCCCTTTACCCATTGGTAAGGGCCCTCTTTGATCGGATAAATACTCCTACTGGGGTGGCAAGAGACCCGCCCATGGGAATGCCACAGCATGACTGTCGCGTCGGTTCAGTCCTGATCCCATTCCGGTGTGCGTTTGTCGATGAACGCGGCGATGCCTTTCTCGGTTTCGCGGTACAGCATGTTCGTGGCCATCACGTCCGCTGTATAGGCGTAAGCGTCTTCCAGCGTCATCTCGCGCTGTTTGTAGAAGGCTTGCTTGCCGATGCGCACCGCGACGCCCAGTTTCGAGGCGACCGTCTCGGCCAACTGGGTTGTCTGTTCCGACAGTTCGTTGTCCGCGACCGCGCGATTGATCAGACCGGCAACCGCGGCTTGCTCGGCACTCAGGAACTGACCTGTGGTCAGCATCTCCATCGCAAGTTTCGGCGTCACGTTGCGGCTGAGCGCCACCATCGGGGTCGAACAGAACAGCCCGATATTGACGCCGTTCACGCCGAACCGGGCGCTGTTTGCGGCAATCGCCATGTCGCAGGTCGCGACCAGCTGGCATCCCGCCGCCGTGGCGATGCCGTGGACCTGGGCGATCACCGGTTGCGGCAGGTCGCGGATCCGCATCATCATGCGCGAGCAGGTGTTGAACAATTCAGAGAAATAGGCCCGTCCGCCATCGTCAGAGGCTCGCCCGCGGGTCATTTCCTTCAGATCGTGGCCCGCGCAAAAGGCCTTGCCGGCCCCTTTCAGGATCACCGCGCGGATGCGGGCATCCGTGGCCAGCGCCTGAAACTGATCCTCCAGCGCCGCAAGCATGTCCTCGGACAACGCGTTCAGCGCGGCAGGATTGTTCAGCGTCAGGGTCGCGACCGCCCCGCGGTCTTCTCGAAGCAGTATGTCCTGGGCCATGTGATGTGCCTTGCTGTCTTTACGTGCGCACACACTAGGCGCCTGCACAGGCAGCGTCCATATCGGTCAGGTCGGGTCGGCGTTGTCAGTTGACGACGTGAACGTTCGTCGCCCCGGTCGGGTCCAACGGGCGAAAGCCCAGCTTCTGCGCCAGTTGCGTGCCGCGCGGGGTGACCGGGTTGGTAAAGATCGGACAGTTGTTCCAGCCGCACAGGTCCAGCCATGTCGCAGCCTTCAGCAGCGCGGCCTTGGATTTGCCACGCAGGACCAGGCACCACGCAAAAATCGCGACGACCTCGCTGGGCGTATCCGCCAGGTGGCTAAGTTCGGGCTCTCGCGAGTTGAACGTGCCGTCATAGACAGCATCCAGTCCGGCCTGGTTGAGGTAAAGAAATGCGTACGCACCCGACCACGCCTTTTGCGCATCCAGCACTTTCCACAAACCGAAACTCTGCCGGCCGTGGACCGCGCTGACGGTCTCGGCCGAGGCGATCCCCGGCCCCAGCGCGCCCTTTACAAACTCGTGCAGCTTCGGGATTTCCTCCCGTGTGACGGGCGATACATCCAGACCAATCGGCCGCCTTTGATAGTGCGACAATCTACGGATTTTAGGCGTGTTTTCGTAGTTTTCGATCAATGCCATCTACCGGCCCCGGAAACCCCTCAAAGAATCGTCCAATCGTCTCGAATTTCGCCGGGTGAACATCGGCAGTGGTACTGGATACTGTTTTATGACGGACTAAGCAACGAATGTGACAATTACATGGCCGCAAGCAACTCGGGCCAAGGGTACAGCCTTTATGGCGCTGGCGCAATTGAAATGCACGCTATAGTTGTGCCTATTACATTTTCAAAAAAATGTAGAAAAATTATCTAAAAATATGAAGATATACAAAAAAATAACTGAACCGGCAAATTATGGCAAGTTTTAAAATCATCGAATAAATCACAGAATGGCCTGAGTACACAAAGTACGCGGATTTCCTTCGTTTCCGATGCGACCTGTTCATATAATTTGATCGAATATATAACTTTCGCGATACAAATTATGGCGCCCACCCAATGCGATAATCCTAGATGAGTCACCTGTGGGTAGAATCTCCCGCGTCAAACATGTCCCACGCTATCGGCCTTTCCAAACCGGTGGTCGGCCTTCGGCAAAGGCCCGCGCGCCCTCGGCGTTGTCCTCGGATCCATAGAGGATATCGACGCTGGGCACCTGGCGAGTGGTGATGCGGTTAATGGCGTCCTGAAAGCTGGTGTTTTCCGCCATGCGTGCCACTTCCTTGATCGCGGCAAAGACCAGCGGCGGCCCCGAGGCCAGCAGGCGCGCGATGTCCCATGCGCGGGCATATAGACCGTCCGAGCTGTCAAAAAGCTCGTTGACCAGCCCCCATCTGTGCGCCTCCTCGGCGTCCATCCAGCGCCCAGTCAGCAGCAGATCCATTGCGACGTGATAGGGCATGCGCTTTGGCAGCTTCACGGTCGCCGCATCGGCCAGCGTCCCGGCCTTGATCTCAGGCAGGGCAAAGGTGGACTGGGTCGTGGCAAGGATCAGATCGCACGACAGCGCCAGTTCGAACCCGCCGCCCACGGCCATCCCATCCACCGCCGCGATCAGGGGTTTGTTCAGGTCGCGCAACTCTTGCATGCCGCCAAAGCCACCGACGCCATAGTCGCCATCAACGGCATCCCCACCGGCGGCGGCCTTCAGGTCCCAACCGGCTGAAAAGAACCGCTCGCCCGCGGTGCGAAAGATCGCCACGCGCAGGTTGGGGTCGTCACGAAAGTCGCGGAACACCTCGCCCATCCGGCGCGAGGTCTCCAGGTCGATGGCATTCGCTTTGGGCCGGTCCAGTGTCACTTCCAGCACGCCGCCTTCCTGGCGGGTGGATATGGGGCTGTCGGTCATGTTCAGGGCACCTTTCCATCTTGGGTGTCGGGCGTATACGCAGTCTCGATCAGGGCATCGGCGACGACCAAGTCTCCGGCCATTGTCACGATAACCGGATTGAGATCCATAGAATGCATCTCGCCCTGCATCTGCCCAGCCAGCGCGGCGACCCGCGCTATGGCATCGGGCAGCCGGTCCAGATGGCGCAGTCCCAGTCTGGACAGGGCGCGATCCATCTCGGCCGTGTCCAGCGGCAACAGCAGGGTTTCATACCGCGCGTGGTCTTCGACCGCACTGCCGCCCTGGCCAACGACAAGGGCAAGACCAAGGGCAGGATGGGACTTCAGGCCCAGGATCAGTTCCGCCTGCGATGCCTCGGCCATGGCCTCGACCAGCAGGCGGTCGACGGGCGGCCCGCCCGCAGCCGGAACGTCCCGGCAGATTGCGCGTGCTGCGTCCGCCACCTCGGCCGCAGTTTTCAGGTTCAGGTGCACGCCGCCCATCCGGGCCTTGTGCGCAACCTGATCGCTGAGGACCTTCAGCGCAACCGGCAGGCCGATCTGTCCGGCCATCTCTGCCGCGTCTTCGGGGGCGCAGGTCGCGCGGCGCGGGACGTTCAGCCCGACCCCCTCGACCAGCTTCTTTGACGCGGCCTCGTCCAGCATCCGGACGGCCTGACCCTCGGGCGCGGCCAGCAGCGGCGGCGGGGTGTCCCGCAGCCCGTTTTGCCGCGCCGCCTGTGTCGCAACCGACAGGGCCTCCAGCGCGTCGCCCAGACCCAGCAAAGGCGCCACGCCCTGCCGCATCAGGGTGTCGCGGAATGCAGGCGGCAGGCCCTCGGGCAGGATACCGGCAACCGCACAGGGCAGGCCAGTGCGCGCGGCCAGCGCGCCCATCCCGTCCAGCGAGCGCTGCCAGATCGCGTCGAACGCCTCGTCCCCGGGCTGCGGGATGTCGATCAGAAACAGGATCTGATCGGTGTGATCCCCGCAAAACGCCTCGATCGCGGCGCCGATCTGATCGGGATGCTCCATCGAGATGCCTTGGCGGGTTTTGTAGGGGATGTTCAGGTCCAGCGGATTGCCAACCGCCACCGTGTCGGGCAGGCGTGCCGACAGGTCCGCAACGACATCCGCCGGGGGCTGCACCAGGTCCAGCCCCAGACGCGGGGCCTGTGCGGCGACCAACCCGTTCACCCCGCCGGAATAGGACAGCACGCTGACCCGGTTGCCGCGCGGAATGCCTGCAATCGCCAGGTATTTCACCGCCTCGACAAGGGCTTTGGGGGTGTCGACCTCTTGTAGGCCATAGCGGTCCCGAAACGCGTTCCACAGATCCCGTTCCACGACCATGGCTGCGGTGTGGGATTGGGCAACCCGCGCGCCATCGGCCCGGTCGCCGCCCTTCAGCACGACAACCGGGACGCCCCGCGTCCGCGCTTCGACGCAGGCCGCGCCCAGATCCCCGCCGTCATCCATCCCTTCCAGATAAAGGCCGATGGCCCGGATCCGCGGATCCTCCAGCACCGCGCGAATGCAATGCGCGGTCGAGGTGTTGGCCTGATTGCCGGTGCTGATCGCATAGCCCAGCGGCAGGCCGCGTTCGACGCCGACCATCCCGATCAGCATCGCACCACTTTGCGAGATGATCGCGGCAGCGGGGCCTTCGATCCTGGCAATCGGGGTTGCATCGCCCCAGACCGCAGCCCCGTCCAGCTGGTTCAGAACACCCATGCAGTTGGGCCCCAGGATCGGCATGACGCCCGCGGCCCGGATCAGCGCATCCTGCCGTGCGCGCCCATCCGTGCCGGTTTCGGCAAAGCCCGCAGTCATGACAACCGCCCCACCCGCGCCGGCGGCAGCCAGTTCGGCGACCGCCGCGATCGACCGATCCGGCGATACGCCCACCAAGGCCGCATCTACCCGTTGCGGCAGATCAGCAATCGAGGGCACGCAAGCCACACCTTCTATCTGGTCGCGCGTCGGGTTGACCGCGAACAGACGCCCCTGATAGCCGCCGCGCCGACACGCCCGGATCGCCCCGCCCAGTTGGCCCCCCCCGACAAAGGCAATGCTGTCCGGCCGGATCAGGCGCGACAGGCGCTGCGTCGTGGTCACGCCGTCCACCGCTCAGGCCCCCAGGGGCCGCAGCAGCGCGCGCGAGATGATGTGGCGCTGGATCTCGGACGTGCCTTCCCAGATCCGTTCGACACGGGCATCGCGCCAGATCCGCTCCAGCGGCAATTCCTCCATCAGGCCCATGCCGCCATGGATCTGGATCGCCTCGTCGGCGACCATGGCCAGCATCTCGGATGCCTTCAGCTTGGCCATGGCCATGTCCGCATCCGTGATCGTGCCCGCGTCGTATTTCCAGCCCGCCTCCATCAGCATCAGATCTGCGGCTTTCAACTCCACCGCCATGTCGGCCAGCTTGAAGGACACGCCCTGAAACTTGCCAATGGGCTGACCGAACTGCCGCCGCTCGGCCGACCAGTCGACGGCATGACCAAAGGCGCGTTCGGCGCGGCCGATACAGGTCGCGGCCACCTGCAGGCGCGTGGCCCCCAGCCAGTCATTGGCGACCTCGAACCCCTTGTCGACCTCGCCCAGAACTGCGTCGGCGGGCAGGCGGCAGTCGTCAAATTCCAGCACCGCGTTGGAATAGCCCCGGTGCGAGACGTTGCGATAGCCCTCGCGGATGTGAAACCCGGGATGGTCGCGATCGACAAAGAACGCCGTGATCCGCTTCTTGGGTCCGCGCGGGGTCTGATCCTCGCCCGTTGCCATGAAGGTGATCGCGAAATCGGCGGTATCCGCATGGCTGATGAAATGCTTGGTCCCGTTCAGGATCCAGTCATCCCCGTCCCGCCGCGCGCTGGCCTTCATGCCGCGCAGATCGGACCCTGCGCCGGGTTCTGTCATCGCAAGACAATCCCACTTCTCGCCCCGCACACAGGGATCCAGATATTTCTCACGCTGGGCGGGCGTGCCCGCGCACAGGATGTTCGAGGGCCGCGCCACGCAGGTCCAGTGCAGCGCATAATTCGCGCGCCCCAGTTCCTTTTCGTACAGAAGCCAGGTGAGGGTATCGAGGCCCGCGCCCCCGAACTCTTCGGGGATATTTGCGGCGTAAAGCCCGGCCTCGATGGCCTTGGCCTGGATCTCGCGCACCAGATCCATATCCAGATGGCCCGATCGTTCGACCGCCTCTTCGTGCGGATACAGCTCGTTTTCGACAAAGGCGCGGGTGGTGTCCACGATCATCCGCTGTTCGTCGCTCAGCGCGAAATGCATGTGCTATCTCCGTTGCCCGATGGCCCGGCCCAGCCCTTCTGGGGCGGGTAGGGACCGGTGATGGTCAATAATCTCGGCCAGTTTCGCGGTAACACACGCGCCCGGATCGCTGACCGCACGGGTGGCAAGCGAGACATGCAGCAGCATCGTCTCGCAGGTCGCCAGTTCGGTCTCGCCTCGCCACAGCCTGTGGAAAAGGTGCAGCTTGCGACCCTCGCCACCGATCCACTGGGTCGTGGCGTGGATCTCGTCGCCCGCATGCGCCTCGGCCAGGTATCTTACGTGGTTTTCGGCGGTGAAATAGCTGCCGCCCCGCGCAATATAGTCCGCATCGCACCCGATCATCTCCATGAACCGGTCCGAGGCGGCCGAGAACGCGTCACCATAGCGCGCCTCGTTCATATGCCCGTTATAGTCGGTCCAGCCCTTTGGCACCGCCTGCCGGTAGGTGGGAAGCGGCCCGGTGAGGGACGGCGTCTCTGCGCCTTTGGCCAACCGCGCCTCGTGGTCCGCCAACTCGGCCCCCGCACCCCAACCGGTGCCGCGCAGCGCGTGCAGAATGCCCACCAGGTTGTCGTCTCGTTGCCGTTCCAGATCACGGATATCCATGTGCCCCGACTGCGCGTCCGATTGGCCTGCAATCAGGTCTACCAGGTCGTCATTGAACTCGGGCACGTTCGTCAGCTTGGTCCAGGGCCATTGCAGGCAGGGCCCGAATTGCGCCAGGAAATGGCGCATGCCCGCCTCGCCCCCGGCCACGCGGTAGGTGTCAAAGACGCCCAATTGCGCGCAGCGCAGGCCAAAGCCCAGGCGCACGATATCGTCCAGATCCTGCGTGGTGCAGATCCCATCCTTGATCAGCCACAGCGACTCGCGCCAGATCGCCTCCAGCAGGCGGTCGGCGACAAAGGCCTCGATTTCCTTGCGGATGTGGATCGGGCGCATGCCCAGAGTGGGATAAAACGCCATCGCGCGGGCGATGACCTCGGCGCTGGTTTTCTCGCCGCCCACGATCTCGACCACCGGCAGCAGATAGACCGGCACGAACGGATGCGCGACCAGCAGGCGGTCGGGATGCGCCATGTCGGCCTGCAGATCCGTCGGCAGGATGCCTGACGTTGACGAGGCTATCGGCGTCGTCGCATCCGCCGCCTCGATTTCGGCATAGACCGCGCGCTTGATATCGGGACGCTCGGGCACGCTTTCGATGATCCAGTCGGCCGCCGCCACGGCCTCGGCGATCGAGCCTGCCATGCGCAGGCTGCCCCGCGGCCCGCGCCGCGTCAAAAGCTGTGCATAGGCCCGATCTGCCAGCCCCAACACGGTCTCGATCCGATCCCGCGCCCCCGGGGCCGGGTCCGCCACCACCACGTCAATCCCGTTCTCGATCAGCCGCGCGGCCCAGCCTGCGCCGATCACGCCCCCGCCGATCAGGGCGACCGTGCGGATCATGCGGGCGCCCGCTTGGTCAGGTTCAGCTTGGCGCGCACCTCCTCGGGTCCGATGACCTTGGCACCCAGGCGTTCGATAATGCCGACCGCACGTTCTACCAGTTGCGCATTGGTGGCAAAGACCCCGCGATCCAGCATCAGGTTGTCCTCCAGCCCCACGCGCACGTTGCCGCCCGCCAGCACGGCCGCTGCGACATAGGGCATCTGGTTGCGCCCCAGCGAAAAGGCCGACCAGGTCCAGCTGTCAGGCACGTTGTTGACCATCGCCAGGAAGGTGTTCAGGTCATCGGGCGCACCCCATGGCACGCCCATGCACAATTGCACCAGCGCGTCCTCGCGCAGCACACCTTCTTTCACCAACTCTTTGGCGAACCACAGATGGCCGGTATCGAACGCCTCGATCTCGGGTTTCACGCCCAGTTCGGTCATCATCGTGCCCATGGCGCGCAACATGCCGGGTGTG
>CAYWND010000071.1:0-9559 GCA_964459085.1 uncultured Oceanibium sp.
GAACGCGCCGTTGGCCGATTTTGCCCAGCGCATCGCGGGAGACCGAGCGCAGATCGTCTATCCCGTTCCAGAAGGGGCCGATCCCGCGTTTTGGCGCCCGGCGGTCAAGGACATCTCAGCGATACAGCAGGCCGACCTCATCCTTCTGAACGGTGCGGACTTCGCGGCATGGACGTCCAAAGCCAGCCTACCCAGATCGCGGACCGTGAACACAAGCGGCGCGTTCGCAGACGACTACATCACCACCTCGGGCGGGGTCACCCACAGCCATGGTGCGGATGGCGAGCACTCGCACAAGGGGCTGGCGTCGCTGACTTGGCTGGATCTCTCGCAGGCCGCGCGCCAGATTCAGGCCATCGGGCAGGCGCTGGCGCGGCGGGATGGCGCGGGTGCCGAGGCCTACCGCGACGGGGCTGGGCGGCTAGCGCAGGACTTGCAGGTGCTTCACACCCGCGCGACGGCGGCGGCGGAGCCCTTCCGCGGAACGCCGGTGCTGGCCAGCCATCCCGGCCTTGAATACTTCGCCCGTGCCTATGGCCTGACGCTCACAACGCTCGACTGGCCCGCAGGTGACGCACCAACCGCCGCGCAGCTATCCGCTCTGGATGCCCAAACAGACGGCGTGCCCACCGGCGCATTGTTCCTGTTTCTAGGCGATCCCCATCCGGAAGCCCGCGATGCTATTTTGGCCAAGGGGATGGTTCCCGTCGTGATTGATCCCGCAACCAACGCGCGCGGTCAGGTTCTGGATATTCTGACGGCCAATATCGACCGGCTGGAGGCCGCTGGTCGCTGAACCGCCGTCGCGCCTTTACTGTGCAATCTCGTAGGTCAGAGACGCCCAGACCGTCTGCCAATGTGCCTCGGTCCGTTCGGCCAGTTGTTCGGACGGGCGCGAGATCCCGACCGCATTGACCATGTACTCGCCCGGCCCGCCGGGAACCGTAACGCGGCCACTGTCATCGGTGACCAGATTGATCTTTTCAACCGAGCCGTCAGCAGCCTTGCGAAACACATATATCGGCGCGCCAGCGACCACCCTGCCGGATTTCAGCAGCCCCACGCGCACGTCGCCCCCGCTGGTGTAGGGATTGTCGATCGCGACCAGTTCCCACGGCATCCCCACGGGCCGGTCCGCCCCGGCACTGCCGCCCACAGCGACCAGCGTTTTGACAAAGCGGAAATAGATCTCGCGGATCTTTTCTTCCGGCAGGCCCGCCGATTTGTGTGCATCCAAAGCGGACTCAAGGCCCTTGCCCACCAGAAACGCCTCGAACTTTTCCAGATCATCATAGACGATCGTAGACATCGGCGAGGCGTGGTAGACCACGTTCAACCCCGGCGCCAGCGGCGGAATATCAATCGCAGGTAGCGCGCCTTTCTCGCCCGGAATCGATCCCTTCAGGCCCCCCGCCACGATCCCGGATTGCTTGAATGCGGTCGCGCGATAGCCGAACCTATTGCCGGTGAAGTCTTCGCCGTTGATGGCATCGGCAACGATACGTTGATCCGTCCCGATCCGATACGCCAGGGGTTCCAGCCAGAACTCGTGTGCCAACGCGGTCTGAACCGGGGCCAGGGCGATCGCACCCAACACTATGCCGAACAGCGGTTTCAAGACGTCTCTCCCTTCGATCCACCAGCGCGGCCTGATGCGGCTCGCCTGCAATCCTTTAGGTAAGCCTTTGCCCGCGCGGTTTCCATCGCAAAACTGGACCACCGCGCGGATCAGCGCTAGGTCTCCGAAAACGTAACAGAGGGCGGGCTCATGGCGGATATGAAAGATTGGGGTGTGGTGGTCACGGGCGCCAGCCGAGGAATAGGGGCCGCCACGGCACGTGCCTTTGCTGCCGCCGGTGCGCGAGTGATCCTGGCCGCACGTAGCACGGACGCCATCGACACCATCGCCTCCGAGATCCGCGGCGAAGGTGGCAGCGCCGTCGCGCAGGCCTGCGACGTCGCGGCCTGGGAAGACGTCAAAGCGCTTGCCGACCGGGCCACGGCCGAGTTTGGTCGGCTGGATGTCTGGGTCAACAACGCCGGCGTGATCGAACCGATCTCGCCTCTGGCGACCTCGGACCCTCAAAGCTGGGGCCAGGCGATCCGGATCAACCTCGACGGCACATATCATGGCATACGTGCGGCACTTCCGGCGATGTCGACTGCCGGGCGCGGGACGATAATCAACATATCCTCGGGCGCGGCCACCAGTCCTCTGGAGGGGTGGAGCCATTATTGCGCGTCCAAGGCCGGTGCGGCCATGCTGACCCGGTGCGCACAGCGCGAGGCGCCCGATGGCGTGCGCGTCGTCGGCCTGTCGCCTGGCACCGTGGCCACCCAGATGCAGGTCGAGATCAAGGCATCTGGGATCAATCCGGTCAGCCAGCTCGACCCCTCGGTCCATATCCCGGCGCAATGGCCCGCGCAGGCGATTCTGTGGCTGTGTACCGATGACGCGGCCGAGTTTGCGGGTACTGACGTGTCGCTGCGGGACGAAGATATCCGCCGCCGCGTCGGACTGATCTGACCGCGCTACAGCTTTTCGGTAAAACAGGCGATCCGGTCGGCCAATTCCTCGGGCTCTACATCACGACGAAAGAACTCCAGCAAGCCATGGCCTGGGGCCATCAGGTAGCTGAAGGTGGAATGATCATAGAGATAATCCTCGCCCTCGCCCCGGCGCGAGGCAAAGACGCGGTAGGCCTGTTGCGCCGCGGACAATTCCTCGGCCGATCCGGTCAGCCCGACCATGCGGGGATGCATCCAGCTGGCGAACTCGCCGATCACCTCTGGTGTATCGCGACCCGGATCGACGCTGATCATGACCGGCTTGACCAGGATGCCCCGCTCTTCCAGCAGGTCGACGGCTGCGGCATTGCGGCTGACATCCAGCGGGCAGACATCCGGGCAATAGGTAAACCCGAAATAGATCAGGGTCGGTCCGTCGATCACATCCGCGTCCGTGACCCGCTGGCCATCGCCCCGGGTTAGGGTGAAGGGCCCTCCGATCGCCGCAGACCCACCCGCGATCGTGCTCTCGCGGCATTGCGCGAACTGATCGCTGCCGCGCTGCCCCGACAGGATGAAATATGCGGTCGTGCCCAACAATACGGCAACGGCGATACCTGCTGCGATGGCGATGTAGCGCATGATGGTCGGTCTCCTTCGCCGCCTTCTCACATCGCCCGCACCGGTCCGCAACTCAACAATTCGTCACATCACGCGCCCCCTGTCGTGGCGCGGCACTCTGCGATAACAAGATGCCATGTCTGTTGACGACGATCCGTTCGGGTTCTCGTCCCGGTCACGTGGGGACTGGGTGCGGCTGAGGACACTGATCAACCTGCGCTGGCTGGCGATCGCGGGGCAGGCGCTGGCGCTTTACGTTGCCACGCGCGTCCTGGGGTTCGACATCCGACTGGATCTGTGCGCGCTGCTGGTCGGCCTGTCCGCGGCCTTCAACATCGGGGCCACCCTGATTCACCCCGAAAACAAGCGTCTGACGCAGCGCGACGCCACATTGACGCTGCTGTTCGATCTGGGCCAATTGGCACTGCTGCTGTATCTGACCGGCGGTCTGACCAACCCATTTGCCGTCCTGGTCCTGGCCCAGACCATTATCGCGGCGACCGTCTTGACGCTGCGGGCCACGGTCATTCTGGGTGCCGTATCACTGGTGCTGATCACCTTGCTGGCCCTTGTCTTTGTACCGTTGACGCTGGACAACGGCCAGACCCTGATGGTCCCGGGCGTTTTGATCTTCGGCACCTGGGCCGCGCTGTCCATTTCGATCGTCTTTATTGGGACGTTCGCCCGCCGCGTCAGTCAGGAAACCTTTTCAATGTCCGAGGCGTTGACGGCCACCCAACTTGCCCTGGAACAGGAACAGAAACTCACCGCGCTGGGCGGTGTGGTTGCGGCCGCCGCGCACGAACTTGGCACGCCGTTGGCAACCATCAAGCTGGCCTCGTCCGAGTTGATCGACGATCTTCAGGATCACCCCGACCTGCGCGAGGATGTGGTGTTGATCCGCGAACAGACCGACCGATGCCGCGACATCCTGGCGTCCATGGGGCAGCGCGGCAAAGAGGATCTGCACATGCGTCAGGCCCCCTTTAGCGCGGTGGTCGAAGAGGCTGCCGAGCCGCACCTGAACCGCGGCAAGCATGTGATCGTGCGTACGCAGGGGCATGCGGACGGCATCGGGGGGTCGGACCAGCCGGCAATTCCGCGACGGCCAGAAATCATTCATGGCCTGCGTAACCTGATCCAGAACGCGGTGGATTTCGCGCAAACCTCGGTCTGGGTCGATATCGATTGGTCTGATGACCGCGTGATGCTGCGCGTGGGCGATGATGGCGCGGGATTTCCGCCTGATCTTCTGGGCCGCATCGGCGATCCCTTCGTGCGCCGTCGCGGGACCCTGTCCGGCGCCTCCAGCGAACGTCCAGGCTACAAAGGCATGGGCCTGGGCCTCTTCATCGCGAAAACCCTGCTCGAACGCACCGGCGCACGACTGACATTCGCAAACGGTGTGCGCGCGAGTGATCAAAGATCCACTGACCAGCCCACTGGCGCGATCGTCGAGGTCATCTGGGACCGCGATGGCATCGAGGTGCCTCGTGCAGACATCCGCGGCGCGCTTGGTGCCAACAAGCCACTGCCGGTCTGAATTGCCAAGAATTTCTCCGGCTTAACTCCTAATTAACCAATAATTTTAACGATTGCCGGGTGAGTTTTCGCAAGGTGGCTCCTTAGATGGCAATCGTCTTCGCCGCTCCGGCGGTATTCGGAAGTGTGGTTTTGTCCGGCCCGACGGCGCTGGTCATCGGTGCAGCCGGACTGGTGGTCGCGCTGGCCGCCGGGTGGGCCAGCGCCAGGTTGCTGTTTCGCGAATCACCCACCGATCCTTCCATGCCCCGCCTGATCGATGGCCGGATCCTGGTCGCGGACACGCGTCCGGCTGACGACCGTCAGGGCCTGTCGACCACTGGCGATCTGGACGCATTCAAGGCGGATCTCGGTCGACTGGATGCGGCGGCAGTCCAGGACCTGGACAGGCTGATCGCCAATGGTGACCCGTTCAGAACCTTTGTCCGGCGGCCCGGTGCCGGGCATTGGCACATCGATGGCCGGCTCAACGACATGCGGCCACTCGTTACGATCCGCGCTGCAACCCGGGCGGAAACCGATATGCTGGGCCGGTTGTCGGACACCGCTTCGCCGCGCGCACAAACCCAGGCCTTCCGAGCCCGGGCCGAGGCCTTCCCCGTCCCCGCCTTCGAGGTGGACGACACCGGCGCGGTCCTGTGGCAGAACGATGCATTTCGCCAGTTGTTCCGCACCAGCCTTCAGTTCGGCGGCGTTCGGCCCGAGATCCCTCCCGGCGCCGATGGCATCGTGCAACTGCGGGCCTCGGACGGGTCGTCCATGGGCTGGGTCCGGGTCACGGGACAGCAGATCCCCGGCGGAGGGCGTATGTCGGTGATCGAGGATCTCAATCCTCAATTCGAGGCCGAGGAATCGCTGCGCAGCTTCATGTCGACGATGACCGAAACCTTCGCGCATCTTGATGTGGGGTTGGCAATTTTTGATCGCGAACGCCGCATGAGCCTGTTCAATCCGGCCCTGTCCGATATCTTTGGCCTGAAACCCACCGACCTTGCGATGCGCCCGTCCCTGCGCGAGTTCCTTGAACAGCTGCGCGCCAACCGCATGGTCCCCGAGCAGACGAATTTCACCGCCTGGCGCCGCCGTTTTGCCGAACAGGCCAGCGCGGCCGATGGCAGTGGCTATCAGGAAGACTGGACCCTGCCGTCGGGCAGCATCCTGCGCGTGACCGGGCGTCCGCATCCTCGCGGCGCGGTGGCCTATATCTTCGAAGATATCTCGGGGCACGTCATGATGGTTCGGCGCTATTTGTCGGAGATCGCGCTTGGGCAGGCGACGCTGGATCATGTCAGCGACGGCGTTTCGATCTTTGCCACGACCGGTGATCTGGTCCTGATGAACGCGGCCTTCGCACAGGCCTTTGGCCTGGATCAGGACCAGTCCAGTGCGCCACATACATTGGAAACGATACTGGGTGATATCAGCAATGCCGTGTCTCCGGATGGGCCCTGGCAGCAAGTCAGGGAATTTGTTCTCGGCGACGATCGCACGGACAAGATGTCATGGGTGCTGGCACCCCGAAGCGGCCCCGCGCGCGAGGTGTCCGCCGTGGCCCTTCCCGATGGATCCACGCTTTTGACCGTGCGTGACTGCATGGATACCCCCAAGGCGGTGTCGGTTGCCTGAACCGGGCTTGCAAGCCCACGCCGCTGCCGTCAAAGATATGTCCCGCGAAACCCCAGATCGGAACCGGGCAGTCGACGCGTGCAAAGGCAGATCATCTTTGGGGACCAGACCGCGACGCTGACATTTGCAAAGTCGCTGGCTCGTGACTTGCGGCCCGGCGACTCCATCCTTCTGTCAGGGCCGGTGGGGGCGGGCAAAAGCGTCCTTGCCCGATGCCTGATCCAGACCCTGCAGGCAAACGCGGGCGTGCCGGTCGAAGAGGTCCCGTCGCCCACTTTCACGCTGGTTCAGACCTATGACGCAGGCGGGATCGAGGTCTGGCATGCCGACCTCTATCGCCTGGGCGACGTCGACGAACTGCGCGAGTTGGGTCTGGACGAGGCGTTTTCCACCGCGATCTGCCTGGTCGAATGGCCCGAGTTGCTGGCCGAAGCGCGCCCCGCCTCGGCCCTGTCCATAACACTGGCCCCCGACCCCCAGGATGCCGGGCGGCGTGTCGCGACGCTGGTGGCCACGGACACTCGGTGGTCCGGTCTGTTTGCAAGGGGACGCGGCTTGGCGGGTGCAGACCGATGATCCGCCACGATCACCTCGATCAGTTTCTGGCCCGGTCAGCACCCGGCGCGACCGCGGTGCCGCTGTCGGGCGACGCGTCGTTCCGTAAATACCTGCGCGTCTCGCACCCATTGCGGCCCCCCGCCATCCTGATGGACGATGATCCGGCAATGGGCGGCACGGTCCCGCAATTTGTCGATGTCACCGGCCGGTTGCGCAATCTTGGCCTGTCTGCGCCGCAGATCCTGGCCGCCGACAGCGATGCAGGGTTCCTGCTGCTCGAGGATCTGGGCGATGCGCTGTTCGCGCGCGTGGCCGCGCAGGACCCGACGACCGAGCTCCCACTTTATCAGGCAGCCCTTGACGTGCTGGCTGTGCTGCGCGCGCACCCGAACGCAGCCGACGGGCTGCCACCCTATGATCTGGCCGCCTATCTGACCGAATCGCGCCTTTGCGTGGACTGGTACCGCCCCGCAGCGATCCCGAGCGGCCGGGATGATCCGGCTGCATCGATCCAATTCGATGACTTGCTGTCTCAGGCACTGTCCCGCCTGCCCGCAGCGCCCACCGTTTGCACCCTGCGCGACTATCACGCGGAAAACCTGATCTGGCTGCCAGACCGTTCGGGGGCCGCGCGCGTCGGCCTGCTGGACTATCAGGACGCGCTGGCCGGGCACCCGGCCTATGATCTGGTTTCGTTGCTCGAGGACGCGCGGCGGGACACCTCGGCCCAGCTGCAGGCCTCGCTGAAGGCCCGCTATTGCGATCTGACCGGCCAGACGATGGCGGATCTGGACATCGCCTGCGCGATCCTGGGGGCGCAACGCAATCTCAAGATCCTGGGCATTTTTGCCCGCCTCTGGATCCGCGACGGCAAGCCTGCCTATCTCGACCTGCTGCCCCGGGTCTGGGGGCATCTTGGCCGTGATCTGGCCCATCCCGCGCTTGCACCGCTGGCGGACTGGGTGGTCAAGAACCTACCTGCGCCTGATGCGGCCGTGCGGGATCGGCTGAGGGCCGCCAGATGAGGGTCCCCGACACCGCGATGCTGTTTGCTGCCGGTCGCGGGACGCGGATGCGGCATCTGACCGCCGATCGCCCCAAGCCCCTGATCCCCGTCGCAGGCAGGCCGCTTTTGGATCATGCGCTCGACATGCTGATGACGGGGGGCGTGCGCCGCGTCGTGGTCAACACGCACTACCTGGCGCCCATGATCTCGGACCATCTGGCCGACCTCATCCGCGCTGGCACGGTGACGCTCTCTCACGAAGCGCCCGATCTGCTGGAAACCGGCGGTGGCATCCGGAACGCGCGGGAACTGCTTGGCGTAGGGCCGATCGTTACTGCCAATACCGATGCGGTATTCGAAACCTCGGACCCGCTGGGCCACCTCTGTGCCGACTGGCCCCAGGCCAAGGTCGAGGCGCGGTTGCTGCTGGTCCCACGCGATGCGGCCCTTGGGCATCCAGCGCCGGGTGACTTCTTCCTTGGCGCGGACGGCAGACTGACCCGCCGGGGCGACGCCGCAACCGCGCCCTATATCTACACCGGCGTACAGATCCTGGATCCGGGCGCGGTTTATACCTGGCCCGAGCATGTCTTCTCGCTCAACGTGATCTGGGACGGCATGATCGCGCGCGGCACACTGTTCGGCGTGGTCTGCCCGGGCCGCTGGTGCGATGTGGGTCAGCCCGAAAGCCTGCCCCTGGCCGAGGGGTTGCTGCAGGCATGACCACGCTGTTCACCGATCGTGATCCCAGCCCCCGCGTCTTCGCGCTGCCGCCCGGCGTCGATTTCGCCTCAGCCTTGCTGGCGGGGCTGGACCGCAGGCTGGACGGGCAGGGGCCGCTGGCCCGCGCCCGAGTCCGGATCTACGTCAACACCGAACGCACCCAGCGCCGGCTGAAGGGGCTGCTGGCGGCCGCCCCGGCCGCGCTGACCCCCGACATCCGGGTCCTGACCGCCCTGCCGTCCGAGGTCCCCGACCTGCCCGCCATCATGCCGCCGTTGCGCCGCAGGCTGGAACTGGCCGTGCTGGTCCGCCGCCTGCTGCAGGCCGCCCCCGACCTGGCCGCCAGCACGGCCGCTTTCGACATGGCCGGTTCCCTGGCCGATCTGATGGCCGAGATGCAGATGGAGGGGATCGGTTTCGATGCCATCGACGCCCTGGGTCCCTCGGACGCATCCGGGCACTGGGACCGCAGCCTGGCCTTTCTGCGCCTTGTCCGTCCGATCCTCGAGGGCGAGGGAGATCTGGATCCCGACGCCCGGTTTCGGCTGGCCGTCCTGCGGATCTCGCAGGTCTGGCAAACCAACCCGCCCGACCATCCCGTGCTGGTCGCAGGCTCGACCGGATCGCGCGGGGCCACCGCGCTGTTCATGAAGGCCGTATCGACACTGCCGCAGGGCGCGGTGATCCTGCCGGGCCTCGACCCGCATCTGCCGGATGCCGCTCAGGACCGCATCGCAAACGCACCCGAGCACTCGGATCATCCGCAACACGCGCTCTTGTCGACACTGGCGCGAATCGGCTGTCCGCCCGGGACAGTCCCGCCCTGGCACGACACCCGGCCCCCGGCCCCTGAACGCAACGCCTTTCTGTCGCTTGCCCTGCGCCCGGCGCCGGTGACCGACCAATGGCTGGCCGAGGGGCCGGGCCACGCCGATCACCTGGCCGATCTGGCCACCTCCTCCATCAGCACCTCTT
>CAYWND010000072.1:0-9436 GCA_964459085.1 uncultured Oceanibium sp.
TTCGCGCGTGAGCACGTCGTGGGCGGGCAGGGTTTCTGGGATCTTGATGGGCATCGATGCAGTCCTGACGGTACGAGCGCCCTACATGGCGTGCACCGCCATCCCTGGCAAGGTCATTCCCGCCAGGATTTCAAACTTGTTACTTTAACTTGGGCAGGTACTAAACGTCTCGTCTGCGTCTTGCTGCCAGTACCAGGCCGAGCAGTGCCGTCAATGCGAATGAGAGGGTACTGGGCAGAGGTATAACGGCGACGGCACGCTCGATCTTGTATGTTCCTCTGTCGAATTCGGTTATCACATTAGACCCGGAACTAGTATCCAAGCTTCGGAAAATAAATTCGTTGGTGCCGTCCAGCAAAGATATTATGTTATAAAACGTCCCCGCTGTCACATCACTGTAGTCTGTGGACTGGCCGTTCTGATCATCCGTACCAATTATCTGATCACCCAGCCCATCGAATATGAGAAAGCTATTGTCAGTTGTTTGATCGAACCCAGCAATGAAGGTGATGCCATCGAACTGTATGTCTGCGATGGTATCGCTTGTCAAAACAAGTGCGTTTGGACCAATCAGGCTGTCATCAATTTCTATAGTGCCCCCACCGTCATATTTCTGACCGTCCAAATGTATATTAAATACAGCGGCTTGCGCAGCCGATCCAATTGCGAACAGTACGACTAACAGAAAGCCAAATCTAACAACCACAACAACCTCCTTTATAAATACTAACTTTTTTATATATCAAACTTGGCTTAATTTCAAAAATATTCAAACCGTGCGATGTTTCTCGCCCCGAGATTGGTCGGAAAAATCAGTAATCGACTTGGAGATAAGCCTTTCGAATTCCTGGGCATTCGACACTGTAGCGACATCTTCAGCAGCCACGGTAATGCCCCAGTTCCGCGCGATGGCCGCGTAGATCGGTGCGCGGCGGTGGAGCAGGCGTTCGTAGCCGTAGCGGATGAAGTCGTCGGGGTCGACCTGGGCAGGCGTGACACCCTTGGCGGCACAATATTCGTCCCAGACTTCGCGCAGGAAATCTTCGCGGTAATACATCGGTTTGGGCGCCTTGACGAAGCGTTGCACCAGCTTGTCGATATGGGCCTCGGACCCCTCCAGCCAGACCGGCAGGATGCGGGCGCACAGGGGCCCGAGGACGGGGTCGTCTGGATCGTCGGGGTCCACGATCTCGCACAGCGAGCCGGAGGTGTCACAGACGAAATGGGCGTAGCCATAGATGTCGACGGCCTTGTCGGCAAAGTGCAGCGCATCCAGCGTCGCCGCGATCTCGGCCTCGCGGTGCTGGCGCTGGCGGCGAACGTAATCCTCGAACGGGATGCCGCCCTTGTCGGGGTCGCCCGGCTTGCCCAGATAGGTCGACAGCGGCGAGAGGTTCTTGAAGGTGATGTTGGACGCGATGTATATCGAATCCGACATCAGCAGGTCCTTGAGGAACGGATTGCGCATCGCCTCGCGCTTGAAATTGTCAACGATGTGTTCGCCCATGTAGCGGGTGCCAATGCGGAAATCGACCGAGTAGTGGAACCAGTTCCCGGTCTCGCGCAGCATGTTGGCAATAAAGGTCTTGCCCAAGCCTGACATGCCAAAAAGCGCGATGCGCTTGTGCGCAGCACCCGTCCAGCTGCTTGCGTCCCCATAGATCATGCCTGCCTCCGTCCCTTGTGGGGCGGAATAGCCCCGTGCAGGGGCCGGATCAAGCAAGGATTGAACCGCCAGCGCGCCCGATCCGACCCAAGGATATCTTGGGAAGGAGATCGGAAAATGAAATTCATCATCTGCAAGGCGGCCGCGCTGACCCTGTCACTGGGCGTGCTGCTGGCGGCAATGCCCGACACCGCGTCCGCGAAAGCACCGCCCGAAGGGTCCTATCTGCAAAGTTGCAAGAATGCGGCCGTAGGCACCGGCGGGCTGCCGAACGGGCTGACGGCAAGTTGCCGCGATCGCAAGGGCGACTATCACTTTGCCTATCTGCCGCATCATCAGGGATGTGTGACGGACATCCGAAACTGGGATGGCAAGTTAATGTGCCAGCGCATCAGCGATCGGAACGTGATCCCAGGCGGATCCTGGGACCGTAGTTGCGATCACCTGTGGCTGGATCAGACAAAGGGCGTCATGCGGGTCTATTGCGAATACCGGTCGGGCGGCAAGAGCTACAAGCGCGACACCAGCATCGCCTACAAGACCTGCGCCGGGCCGATCCGCAATTTCCATGGGCACCTGGACTGCCTGGTGCAGCCGAAATCCAGCCTTCCCGAGGGCAGCTATTTCAAAACCTGCCGCAAGATCAACCAGCGCGAGGTCTTGTGGGCCCGCTGCCGGGACGTAAATGGGGCCGAGGTTCAGAACACATTCGACATCTCGACCTGCGTCGGGCCGGTTCACAACCAAAATGGCAAGCTGACCTGCAAACGCGGGCACAAGCGGCTGTTGAAGCGGGATCTGTCGCAGGCGTCCAAGTCGCGTGTCGATCTGGATGGCGTCACCCCGAGAAGCGACCGGATGCGCGCCACCGGCGGCCTGTCGGGCCCCCGCAGCAAGATCCGGAAACTGGGTGCCAAGGCACCGTCCGCGAAGCTGCAACGGCCCCGGCTGAAGCACACCCAAGGGGCCGCGCCGCGCAAGACGCTGAAGCGCAACTAGCGGCGGCACCTGCAGGATTTCCCCCCGGGGTCGATGATGCGTTTCGATCCCGGGCGAAATTTCTTTTGAACCGGCTGCGGCCGGGTTCCGACCCATGGGTATCTGGGGAAGGAGATCACGACATGAAACTGACCGCACTGACCGCCGCCACCGTTGCCGCAACGCTGGCTGGTATCGCGTTGACCGCAGCCCCCGCATCCGCCGAAGCGATCCCTGACGGGTCCTATCGCGACAGCTGCCGCAACATCGAGGTCCGTGATGACGGGCACACTCTGGCTGCGGAATGCCGCAAGATGTCAGGCGGATGGGTGAAAAACAGCATTCCCAATATCGAGGGCTGTGTCGGTGATATCACGAACAATGACGGGTGGCTGAAATGTGCCCGGCAACCGGCCTCGGAGATGGCGGTCAAGGGCAGCTGGTACAAAAGCTGCGGGGGATACTGGCTGCGCCCTGATGGCGTGCTGAAGGCGCATTGCCGGACCGGTCGCAAGGGCGGTGGCTGGATGCGCGAGACGCAGATCCAGACCCGCAATTGTGCCTCGCCGATCCGGAATTTCCACGGGCATCTGGATTGCCTGCGTCAGGACGAGAGCCTGTTTCCGCAAGGCAGCTATCGCGACACCTGCTATGCGCTGGAGTTGGGCGAGGCCGAGATGCGCGGCATCTGCCTGGGGCGCGGGGGTGAACATGTCCGCACCAAGGTGGCCCATGTCACCTGCGCCTCGGCGATCTGGAACGACAACGGCTCGCTGACCTGCAAAGAGATGATCCAGTTGGCGCCGAAATCGAAAACCTCGGCCAAGATGAAGACCGGAGCCGAGCCCAAGACACCGCCGCTGGCCGTGGGCGCGCGCTCTCAGTCGGTCGAGGCCCCAGCCCAGGGCAAGCTGCGCCGGTCGACCAAGTCGGTGCCGCTGGGCAAGATGACCCCTGTCGAAGCCGCCAAGCAACGCCGTCTGATGCTGAAGACAGGCAAGTTTCCAACCGCCAAGACGCAGCGGCCCAGGTTGAAGGTCATTGACCGGACACCCAAGCTGAAGGCCACAACCGGTGCGCCATCAAAGAAGACGCTGAAGAAATGAAAAAGGGGCGCCAGCGGGCGCCCCTTTTTCTGCATCTTTCCGGTGGATCAGAGCTTGATGCCGAACTTGATCCCAAATCCCAACGCCTCGCCGTCGTCGAAATCTGTCTGCAAGACGTTCAGCGCGCTGCCGATCATGGTGTAGTTCACACCGCCGGTGATCTTGTATTTGTCGTTCTCGTAGATCGCCCCGAGGCTGAGGCCCAGACGACCGTCCACAGGGCCAAGCGACGTCAGCTCGATATCCGCCTGAGGCTCGTACGAGACCGACGCCAACCCGACCCAGTTTTCGTCAAAGCGGCGGGCAACACCCAGGGTATAGGTTACCCAATCGTCCGCATAGGCAACCAACGGGCGGCCCAGCGCCAGAGGCGGATAGTTCGGGGGCGAGATGTTGAAGGCCGACCAGTCCACCCAGTGGATCTGCCCGAAAACCAGCGTGTCCGGCGCAACGCCAGTGCGGAAATCAAGCGTCAGTGACTGTGGTGTGTCGATCGATGTCTGAGAGTTGATAGATGCAACGCCGCCAAGCGTTTCCACCGTATTGAAGTCGTGGCCAACCTCGGACCGGTAGGTCAGCCCGACACGGAATGCGATGTCGGGGATCTCGTAGGATGCACCAACAACGGCGCCGACACCCCAGGACCGATCAGTCGAGACCTCGTACCCGCTGCCAAACGCCCCGGCGGGGATAAAGGGCAGGCCGGCCGATGCCTCGATGGTCTGCAGGGTCGGGCCGCCATAGATCTTGACCCGGTCGTTGACGTCATAGGCCAGCAAGGCGGCCAGTTCCCAGGACACCAGATCCGCAAAGCTGCCGCTATATACCGCGTTCACATCCGTTGGGCCGGTGGGCGCGATAACCGGGTAGTTGGTGTCCGCCCCCAGCGGCTGGCCGAGGATCAGTGCATAGGACAGGCGGTCATTGATATCCGCCTTATACGCTGCACCGAAGGTGGCGTAGGTTTCCAGCAGATCGCCGGTTTCGCCGGTCAGCGGCGTAACAGCGGGTGCAAAGGGCGGTGCGACGACGCCGTTTGTCCCGGTCAGTTCAGGGACGACGACGGATGCGCCGAATTCGAGGTATCTGCCTTCCTCATAGAGAACCGCCGGACTGAAAATCGTCCGTTCCAACCCGCCGGCGATGGCGGTCGTTGTGGTTAGGGCAAGCGACACGCCCCCCAGGGCGCCTGCAAATCTGTTCATCTGTTTCCTCCCGATCACGCTACGTGCGCTCGTTGGCGCTGGATCGATAGGCAGATTAACGCGCACGTCAATTCCTGACGTCACGTCACAAATTCGTCATGGGGGGGAGTTTTTCCGGTCCGCGGCAGCGTGCAAACAGAAACGTCACGGATGCACGGGGCATCCGTGACCTGTACGTCGGCGTTTTCGCCCTATTTCGACATCGCATCCAGCGAGGTCTGCAGGATCGCCTCGGCTTCGGCCTTGTCGCCCCAGCCGATGACCTTGACCCACTTGCCCTTCTCGAGATCCTTGTAGTGCTCGAAAAAGTGCTTGATGCGGTCGCGGGTCTTTTTCGGCACATCATCCAGGTTCTGGATATGGGCGTTGAAAGGATCGACTTTCTCGACCGGCAGGGCGATCAGCTTGTCGTCCATGCCGCCGTCATCTTCCATCTTGAGCACACCTACAGGGCGGCAGCGGATGACGACGCCGGGCTGCAGCGGGAAGTCACAGATCACCAGCACGTCGGTCGGATCGCCATCGGCGTGCAGAGTGTTGGGCACAAAACCGTAGTTGCATGGATAGAACATCGGCGTGTTGACGACCCGGTCGACGAAAACCGCGCCGCTGTCCTTGTCGATCTCGTACTTCACCGGTGCGCCACCGGACGCGCCGCCCGTGATCTCGATCACCACGTTGATATCCTGCGGCGGGTTCTTGCCTGCGGGGATGTTGTCGATGTTCATGAAGTCGCCTCTTGAGGTCGTGTGTCGCGTTCGGTCGCGCGCCCGATAGCATGGGGCCGCGCAAGGGAAAAGGGCATAGCCCTAGGAAGGGGCGTTTTGTCGCCGCTGTTCGGCCAGGATGTTCATCAGGTTTGCGCCAAAGACCACCGCCGCGCCCAGAAACACGATGGCGTCCAACGGTTCAGAATAGACCAGAAAGCCCACGACCGCGACCAGCGGCAGGCGCAGAAACTCCATGGGACTGACGACCGAGGCCGGGGCCAGCGACAGTGCGTTTGTGATGCACCAGTGGCTGAACAACCCGCACAGGCCCACGATCACGACCCAGGGCGCCGAGGCTGCGGTGGGCAGTGTGATGTCGCCATCCATGCCCGCGGTGATCAGACCAAATACCGATTGGGTGACGGTAAGCCAGAACAGGATGCAGGTCAGCGAGTCGGTTCGGGTCAGCAGCTTGGTGGTCAGGATCGCACCGGCAAACCCGAAGGCACACAGCACCGCCGCGTAGGTCCCCCAACCCAGATCAAACCCGGTCGGGCGGGCCACGATCAGGATGCCGCCAAAGCCGATCACCGCGGCCAGGATGCGGATCGGCGTCAGCCGTTCGGCCAGCACCAGCGGCGCGAACAGTGCCACCCAGATCGGCGTTGTGAACTCGAAAGCAAAGAGCTGTGCGAGCGGGATCACGGTAACTGCAAAGAACCACAGGTTCTGGCCGGTGAAGTGGAGCACGTTGCGCACAAGATGCAGGCCCAGGCGGCGGGTCCGGATCTGATCCAGTGTCCCGGCCCAGCGGGCAAAAGCCACGACGATCAGGATGCCCAGAACGGATCGGAAGAACATGATCTCGAACGTGTCATGGGTCTTTGACGCCTCGCGCCCCGCCACGGCCATCAGCGTGAAGGACAGCATCGCACCGGTCATGAACAGTGCGGCCAGCAAGGGGCGGGATCGGGCATCCATATCGGCGCGAGCTAGAGCGCAGGCGCGCGGCCCGGTCAAGACGCAATGCGGTTGCCGATGGCGCATGCCCCGCCTATGGTCGCGCCATGCGAAAGATCTGCGTTTTATTGTTGGTGTGCTTTGGCCTGGTGACCCCCATCGCGGCACCTGCCGAAGGGATCGGGCTGGACGCGCTGAGCCCCAAGACAGCCAGGATGATCCGCGATGCGGTCAATCAGGCAAACCGTGATTTCAAAAACCTGCCGCAGGTCCGTCTGAGCATCGACGTGACGGCAATTTGCAGCGGTGATGATCAGACAAACCGCCTGATGCGGTATTGCACGTCTCAGAACACGATCTTTGTCAGTTCGTTCCTGAACGGTCGGGTCGAAAGTCGCGATGCGGCCGGGTACATGATCGCACATATGCTGGGCCATGGCGTGCAGGTTCGCAACGGCGTCGCAGACAAGGCGCTGGCGATGATCC
Organism: uncultured Oceanibium sp.; assembly: GCA_964459085.1. Lineage (GTDB taxonomy): Bacteria > Pseudomonadota > Alphaproteobacteria > Rhodobacterales > Rhodobacteraceae > Halovulum. The sequence goes on from CAYWND010000072.1 coordinate 7,112, forward strand.
GGGCCGATCCCGACAATGTGGCCGAGTTGCGCGGCATGGTCGAGCGTCAGGTCGAGTGCATTGCTGGCGTGATCTATGCGCGCGCAGGCTATGATCCAGCGATGCGCCTGCGCGACATCAATGGCGGGCAAGAGGTGTTCGCAGACAAGCATTGGGGCCGCAACCCGCTGACCGCAGCGCAGATCGTGCGGATCGGCCCCGAGGCCAGCGAACGGTGGTTCGAGACAGGGCGCGACGCGGGAGACTACTCGGTCTGTTCGGTCGGCAAGATCACCTACGAGATGCTGCGGCCTGCGTTGAACTGAGAGCGCGTATCTTCGTTAATGAACTATAATTAAATCAAATAAATGTCAGACGTTCTTCAGGTATGAATTCGGCGATCATCAAGGTGCTGATGATGCGTTGGTCGCGCAACAGTTTCGGCTTGGACAAGACCACAGGCGCGGACATAGCCGAGCGATCGCGCCGAATGTCGCATTTCTGCAATGATGGCGGAGGATAAGCGGGCATGACCAGGTTTGCGAGATACGGCATCTATTGGATGCCCAAGGCAGGATCCGCGCTGGACACGTTCGGGGCCGCGTGGTTCGGACGCGATGCCCAGGCGATCCCTAGGGCGCGTCTGGTGGTCGAGGGGCTGGATCCCGCGCAGGTTGCTGAGATCACGGCGACGCCGCAGCGCTATGGCTTTCATGGTACGCTGAAGCCGCCCTTTCGCCTGGCTGAGGGAACAGACCAAGGCGGGCTGGAGGACGCGATTGCGTCTTTTGCGCATGGGCGCGCGGCGTTCGGGATCGGGAAGCTGGAGTTGCGCCGACTGGGTGGGTTCCTGGCGCTGGTGCCTGGCGGCCCGCAGCCGGACCTTTCGCGGCTGGCGGCGGATGTCGTCACGCGATTGGACGGCTTTCGCGCGCCGCCCGCGCAGGCCGAACTTGACCGTCGGCGCGCGAACGGCCTGACGGCTCGCCAAGAGGCACTGCTAGGGCAGTGGGGCTATCCTTTCGTTATGGACGAATTTCGGTTTCACCTTACGCTGACCGGGCGGCTGGAGGGCGACCGCCTGGACCGCACACAGGCGGCGCTGGAGTCCGTGGTCGCCACGGCCATCGCGGATCCGGTACACATCGACCAGATCTGCCTGGTCGGTGAGCGCGAGGATGGGGTTTTCCAGCTTTTGCAACGGTTTCCGCTGTCCTGAGGTCCGGAAAATCGCCAAGAAAACGCCGATCGCGTATACCTGAATTCCCGCGGCTGGGACGGTCAAATGATGGCCGAATCCCCAGAAAATCGCCTCAATTCTGCCCCGGAAGCAGGTGATACCTCGTGTAATCGGAATTTGTTTCTGGATGCAGAAATGGACAAGACGACCCTATTCTACGTGATCGGCGCATGCTGGGTTCTGGTTGGTGTCTACTTTGCCGTGTCCTACCTGAGGGGCAATCGCGCGGTGGACCGCCCCGGCCGCAAACCGCGAGAGACCTCGCTGCGCAAGGACTGACACACAGATCCCATGACGGACGGCATCGCGGCGCCTAAATCGTGGATGGCTGGCCATCTTCGCCAAAGAGGCTGTGCGCCAAGGTTGCAAGCTGGTCGTGGTTGTCGAAAGTGGCGGCGCGGGGCATCGTGTTGATCTCGCCCCGCCGATAGCCGCCGGTGAACAGCAGAAACGGGACTTTGGCCCGTTGGGCTGTTTTGGCGTCGACCTCGCTATCACCGACAAACACCGCGCCGCCCCGGGGCGACGGGTCCAGGGCGGCATGCAGCATCTGGGGATCGGGCTTGCGGGTTGGCAGGCTGTCGCCGCCTATGACCGTATCGAACAGGTCTGACAGATCGAATGCCCGCAGCACGGCCAGCGCGGGTGCGCGGGGCTTGTTGGTGCAGATCGTCAGGCGACATCCGCTTGCGACCAGCGCGTCCAGTGCGGCCCGCACGCCGGGATAGAGGGTGGTGAGCGCCACCGGGTCGGCGGCATAGTGGTCCGAAAACACCTTCGTCAGGTGGCGGTGTGTATCCGGATCCTCGCCCAGCCCGGCGGCGCGCATGGTCCTGAGCACCAGCATCGGGATGCCGTTGCCGATAAAGCCGCGCACCTGATCGAGCCTAACGCGCCCCGCACCCGGCCCGGCCTCGGACAGCATCCGGTTCGCGGCCGCGTGCAGATCTGGCGCGGAATCGATCAGCGTGCCATCCAGATCAAAGGCGATGGTGGGGGCGGGGGTCATTCCCACTCGATCGTCCCGGGCGGTTTCGACGTGATGTCGTAGGTCACGCGATTGATGCCCGGAACCTCGTTGATGATCCGGGTGGCGGTCTCGCCCA
>CAYWND010000073.1:0-9384 GCA_964459085.1 uncultured Oceanibium sp.
CCTGGATGACGAGTGGACGCGCCAGGGCACGCGCGACAATCGCCGCGTGAGATCCCACCGATCCCTCTTCGAGCACGACGGCCGAGATCCGCCGACCATAATCCAGCAACTCGCCCGGTCCGATGTTGCGCGCAACCAGGATCGCATCAGCGGGTATGTCAGCGCTGGCCACCGACGGCTTGCCGGTTAGAAGGCGCAGAAGGCGGTTCGAAAGGTCGTCCAGATCGTGAAGGCGTTCGCGCAGGTAGGGGTCGGCCACACGGTCCATTCGGGCGCGGGTTTCCGACTGCTCGCGTTCCACCGCAACCTCGGCAGCAAGGCCCGCGTCGATGCTGGAGTTCATCCGGCGCACCCAGCCCTTGTCATGCGCAAACATGCGCCATGCGTTCAGCACGTCCCGATGTTCGCCATCCGTGGCAAGATGGTCGTCGTCCAGCATTCGGTCGACCTCGTCCCGCAGTGTCTGGATGGCGTCGGCTAGACGGGCCTTTTCTGCAGTGGGGTCGTCTGCGACCGGATTTTCGATCAAGATCTGCGGGTCGTGCAGCAACACGGTGCCTTCGGCCACACCTTCCTGGCCGATCACGCCGCGGACGCTTACGGGATGCTGGTGCAATGCGGGCAGGTCGGTCGGTTCGGATCCGGTAAAGGCCCCCAGTTCGGTCATTTCCGCGATGACCATCGCGACCACTTCCAGCCCGTGAACCTCGTCATCTGTGTAGTCGCGCGGATTCTGGTTCTGGATGACCAGAACGCCCAGCACCTCGCCCAGGCGTTGGATCGGGACGCCCAGGAACGAGGCATAGATCTCTTCGCCGGTTTCCGGAAAATACTGAAAGCCTCGGGTGTGCGGCGCGTCCGAGGTTGCAACCGGCTCGGCGCTGTCAGCGATACGGCCGACCAGACCCTCGCGCATGCGCATGCGCGTCTGGTGCACGGCCTGCGGGTTAAGGCCCGTGGTCGCAAAAAGCTCCAGCGTATCGTCCGGCCGACGCAGGTAGATCGAGCAAACCTCGGCCACCAGCGAGCGCGAGACAAGCTCGGTGATCCGATCCAGCCGTTCCTGCCCGTTGCCATGCTCGGCTAGGGTGTCGCGCAAGCGCTTGAGCAGAACGCGGCTTTCTACCGCTTGGCTATGGGGCATCTTTCCGCCCTGGCGTTAGGCTTTCTCCAGTTCGAACGCATCATGGAGGGCCTGAACAGCCAGTTCCAGATATTTCCGGTCGATCAGGACCGAGACTTTTATTTCTGACGTTGTAATGACCTTGATGTTCACGCCGTCATCAGCCAGCGCCCGAAACATCTTTTGCGCGACACCTGCGTGGCTGCGCATTCCGATTCCTACGATCGACACCTTAGCGACATCGGTATCCGCATCCAGGCCGTGGAAGTTGATGTCGCCGTTACTCTTGGCCTGTTCCATGGCGGCCCTTGCGTGGTCGACCTCGTCCACCGGGCACGAGAAGGTCATGTCCGTGCGACCCTCTTCCGAGATGTTCTGCACGATCATGTCCACATTGACGCCCGCCTCGGCCAACGGGCCAAAGATCGCGGCAGCTATGCCTGGACGGTCCGCGACCGAGATCAGCGTCATTTTTGCCTCGTCGCGCTGATAGGCGACTCCGGCGACCACGTTCGACTCCATGATTTCCTCCTCGTCGCAAACCAGCGTACCGGGTTTGTCTTCGAAACTCGACAGAACCTGCAGGCGCACCTTGTAGCGCATGGCAAGTTCGACGGACCGGGTTTGCAGCACTTTCGCGCCCAGCGACGCCAACTCCAGCATCTCTTCGTACGAGATCTTGTCCAGCTTGCGCGCCTTGCTTTCGATCCGGGGATCGGTGGTGTAGATGCCATCGACATCGGTGTAGATGTCGCATCGTTCGGCCCCCAGCGCTGCCGCGAATGCCACGGCCGTGGTGTCGGACCCACCACGACCAAGCGTGGTGATGCGGTTTTCGGGGCTCAGGCCCTGAAATCCGGCGATGACCGCGACCTGAACACCCTCGTCAAACTTGGCATCAATATTGTCCGAAGGGATTTCCTCGATCCGCGCTGCACCATGCGCCGAAGTGGTGCGCACCGGCACCTGCCATCCTTGCCAAGATCGCGCGTCCACACCCATGGCCTGCAGTACCAGCGCAAGTAGCCCCGAGGTCACTTGCTCGCCCGAAGACACGACGGCGTCGTATTCGCGGGCGTCGTAAAAGGATGCCGTATTGCTGCCGCCGCGTCCCGCGGCATCGCGCACCCATCCGACCAACTCGTTCGTCTTGCCCGCCATCGCCGAAACGATAACGACCACCTGATAGCCGTTTTCAACCTCGCGCCGGACGCGCTGGGCAACCGCCTCGATCCGGTCCAGATCGGCGACCGAGGTTCCCCCGAATTTCATGACGAGTCGTGGCATCCAAGCAGCCTTTTTGCGCGTGTCCGCGTCCTCTTAAGGATTTGGTGCGATGGCTGCAAGCAGCCCGGTCTGAGACGTGACCGGCGCGTTGCCGATCCGCGTCAGCTTGTCCATCAACCGGGAAAGTCAGTTCGACCGGCCGGACCGCCAGGGCAGAGGTGCGATCGGGATGCCATCCTCGATCAGTTCCTTGGCCTCGGACGGGCGAGCCTCGCCGTAGATTGCGCGTTCGGGCGACTCGCCACCGTGGATTTTTCGGGCCTCTGCCGCGAAGTTTCGGCCGACATCTTCGGCCTCGCGCTCGATCTTTTCGCGCAAGTCGCGAACGGCCTGTTCGGCCGGGGTGGCCGGTTGGCTGAGCGGTGCGGAGTCGGGATTGGCGACGCGTGGCGCCATCAACGCCTTTTGAACATCCATGCCTCCGCAAATCGCGCAGGTCACATGACCGGCCTCGTGCAGGCGATCGAAATCGGCGCTGGAGGAAAACCAGCTCTCGAAATCGTGGCCGTTCTGGCAGGTCAAACGGTACTTTATCATCTTCGCGACACTTTGCTCCGAACTCCGCATACAAATAGATGACATAAAACTGAAAACAATCTTTCTTCTTTCCTTGCTCGCGGTTTGGTAGGGGTTGCCGCGACAAATGTTCGACCAGAGTGTCGGGTACGCGCCGATGATGAAGTTCACACCCTATTCCCTGCTGGCGGTTGCAATTCTGGCCGTACTGGTCGCCGGTCCGCTGGCCGGATTGCAAATCGGTGTGCAGGTTGCCCTGGCTGTCGCGTTGTTCATGGCGGCATGGCTGCTGGGAACCGGTCCGCAGACCAGCACGCCAGATCCGGCAGAGATCGGACATGGCAACCAGGCCGCGCTGCCGGCAGGATTCGGTCGGGAACTGTTGCGGCAGATGCCCGCGGCCCTGATCATGATTTCCGAGACCGAGCGCATAACCTATGCGAATCCTGCCGCTCGCCAGTTGCTGCCGTCCATTACGTCCGGGGCCCACATCACCAGTGTTATCCGCGCCCCGGCCTTTATCGAGGCGGTTGAAACGGTGCTTTCGGAACGCCAGGACCTTCGGTTCACGTTTACCATGATCGGGCAATCGGAACGGTTCTTCGAGGCCCGCGCCGCGTTCCTGCCGCCCAATGTCGCCAGGGAATTGGGCGAGATCGGTCAGATCATCATCCAGATCGAGGACCGGACCCGAGACAAGGCCTTGCTGCAGACGCGGACCGATTTCATCGCCAATGCCAGTCACGAGTTGCGCACGCCGCTGGCGTCCATTCTGGGATATATCGAAACGCTGCAGGGCCATGCCCGTGATGACCCCGAGGCGCGCGAGATGTTTCTGGACATCATGCTGCGCCAGGCGAACCGCATGAAGCGACTGGTCGACGATCTGATGTCGCTCAGCCGGATCGAGATGAACGCGCATGTCGCCCCTGAAGACGACTTGGATCTACATGCAGTCGTCGTCGAGGCGGCAAGCGGGCTGTTTCCTGTCGCAACACAGAACGATGTACTGCTTCAGATCGAACTGCCCCTGGATTCTTCGGCCCCCATGGTGCGCGGCGACCGGGATCAGCTTGCTCAGGTGATCTCGAACCTTGTCGACAACGCAATCAAGTATGGCGGCCGGGGCAACAAGGTGCGCGTGACCAGCGCTGATACGGATCCAAGATACCCCGGTCGTACGGGTGTTTCGGTCATCGACCAGGGCCCCGGTATCTCGCGCGAGAATATCCCGCGTCTGACCGAGCGTTTCTTTCGTGTGAGTGCATCGCAAAGCAAAGATATGGGCGGAACGGGTCTGGGCCTTGCGATAACCAAGCATATCCTTGCCAGGCACGGTGGCGCATTGGACATCAAGTCCACGTTGGGCGAAGGCAGCCGATTCACGGTTTGGATCCCGGAACTGCAGGCTCGGGACAGGCAGGCCGCAGAATAGATAATAATAACAGTTATATAATCGTTCATCAAACTGTCACGGAAACGAAATAAAAGCGCGTCAAGACTGCAATAGTGTCCCGGGCACGCGGGGTTCGCCCCTGCTAGACTGTCAGGGAAACACCCTGCGAAACGCAACACGATGGTATCCGGAGAGACCCCGTGAAACTCACAAGCATCCTTGCCGCCACCGCGGCTGCTGCAATTGCCGCCGGCGCGGCACAGGCGCGCGACCAGATCCGCATCGTCGGTTCGTCGACGGTATTCCCGTTTTCAACCGCGGTAGCCGAGCAGTTCGGGAAAACAACCGATTTCAACACACCCGTCGTCGAATCGACCGGTTCGGGTGGCGGCCTCAAGCTGTTCTGCTCGGGTGTGGGTGTCGAGCATCCCGACATCACGAATGCTTCGCGCCGCATGAAGCAGAATGAATTCAAGCTGTGCCAGGAAAACGGCGTCACTGACATCGTCGAGTCGAAAATCGGCTATGACGGCATCGTGGTTGCCAACGCCGCTGGCGGTCCGACCTTTGCCCTGACCCGCGAACAGCTGGTCACCGCATTGGCCGAGCAGGGCCCCAAGCCGACCATGTGGAACGAGGTTGACCCCTCGCTGCCCGCGATCAAGATCGAAGTTCTGGGCCCGCCGCCGTCGTCGGGTACCCGTGACGCGTTCGAAGAACTGGTCATGGAAGAAGGTTGCGAAGGTGCCGGCATCGAGTGCGACGGGATCTCGATCCGCGAAGATGGCGCCTATGTCGAAGCTGGCGAGAACGACAACCTGATCGTATCCAAGCTCGAGGCCAACCCCAATGCACTGGGCGTCTTTGGCTTCTCGTTCCTCGACCAGAACAGCGACAAGCTGAAGGGGTCGACCGTCGATGGTGTCGAGCCGACCTTCGAGAACATTGCCGCCGGCGACTATCCGGTGTCGCGGTCGCTGTACTACTACATCAAGAAAGCGCATGTCGGTGTTGTTCCCGGCATTGCCGAGTACGCGTCCGAGTTCGCGTCCGAAGCCGCAGCAGGTGACGAAGGCTACCTGGTCGACAAGGGCCTGATCCCGTTGCCGACCGAGCCGTTCGGCGCCAACGCCGATGCGATCGCCAACCTGACCCCGATGACCGGGTCCGAGTGGGACTGATCCGGGATCATTAGAGACATCGACAGGGGCGCGGATGGCGCCCCTGTCCAAACGTTACCCCAAGCACCGCAAGTAGGGGTCAGGGTCGGGGGCCACCTCAGATGATCGGCTACAGCTTCTTTACCGTGTTCGCGCTGGCGTTCGCGTTTCTTGTCCTGGCAAGAAACCGCTCGATTGCGCTGGCCGATGGCCGACTTGCCAGCCTGCACTCGCGCCCCAGCTATCACGGGCTGCACGCGTTCCTGTGGGTGACCATGGTCGGCGTTGCGGTCATTCTGATTTTGGCAATCGGTGGAAATCTTTACATCGACAATGTCCTGATGGCCGCGATTGGCGATGCGCTGCCGGAAAGCCTGGTGATCGAGCAGCAGCTGATCCTGTCCGATGCAAAGGCGCTGGCCAGCGACGGCATTCCCAGCAAGGTCGATGCCTTGCGCGAAGAGATATCCGGCCGGTTCGCGTCGATGGAGGCGACACGGGTTTGGTTGACCGTCATCGGCGGTCTGGGCCTTGCCGCCGCCGCTGGATACTACGCCTACGGAACCGTCGGACTCGAGTTCCGGGCACGCAACCGGTCCGAAGGGATCATTCGCACGCTGCTGCTGGCTTGTGCTGTGATTGCGGTTCTGACCACGATCGGCATTGTCCTGAGCCTGATTTTCGAGACCCTCGTATTTTTCGAGAAGATCGGCTGGCGCATCGATCAATACCTGTTCGGGACCCGCTGGTCTCCGCTGTCGGGCGTCCATTCCGGCGAGATGGATCCCGCAAAGGTGGGCGCCGTACCGTTGTTCGCAGGCACGTTCCTGATCACCCTGATTGCCATGCTGGTCGCGGTGCCGATCGGCCTCTTTGCCGCCATATACCTGTCGGACTTTGCGTCCAAGCGGGTCCGTTCTGTGGCTAAGCCCATGCTCGAGATCCTCGCAGGGGTGCCGACCGTCGTTTACGGGTTCTTCGCGGCGATTACGGTGGCGCCGATGATCCGCCGCACAGGCGAGTCGCTCGGGCTGTCGGTGGCCTCGGAATCCGCGCTGGCCGCCGGCGTGGTGATGGGGATCATGATCATTCCGTTCATCTCGTCACTGAGCGACGATGTGATCAACGCGGTGCCGCAATCTTTGCGCGACGGATCCTATGGTCTGGGCGCGACCAAAGCCGAAACCATGCGGCAGGTGGTGTTGCCGGCCGCGCTGCCGGGGATTGTATCGGCGGTTCTTCTGGGGATCAGCCGTGCCGTCGGCGAGACGATGATCGTCGTGATGGCGGCTGGTCAGGGCGCGAACCTGACGCTCAACCCGCTCGAGGCGGTGACGACTGTGACGGTTCAGATCGTCATGCTGATCACCGGCGATACCGAGGCCTCGACCGCCGCAGGCCCTGCCTTCACGCTTGGTTTCACGTTGTTCTGCGTGACGCTGGGATTGAACGTTCTGGCCTTGCGTATCGTGCGCAAGTACCGCGAACTTTACGATTGAGGAGCCGGCAGAGATGGTAGCCCTTTCTGATCTGTCTGCGCATCACGGTTCGGACGCGTCGGCCAGGCGCTTGCGGAAACGCCGCAATGCGGAAATCCGGCTAAAGGCCTATGGGATCATCGCGATCCTGCTGGCGGGCCTGGCACTGCTGACACTGATGTCCACCGTCGTGGGGCAGGCGACCCGGGCGCTGAGCGAAAGCTATGTGTCCATGTCGGTTGACCTGCCGCTGGACGAGCTTGATCCAGACGGCACGGGCGACATCGATGTGATCCGCAAGGGTGACTATGGCGGGCTGGTCAAGGACGCGCTGAAGGCGGCGTTTCCGTCCGTGACCGCGCGCAAGGATCGTCGTGAGTTGTATGACATCGTCAGTTCGGGTGCCGCGTTCGAGTTGCGCTCGCAGGTGATAGCCGACCCGTCATTGGTCGGGGGCACGGTGGACATACCATTGCTGGCGTCCGATGTGACCGACCTCTATCTGAAGGGTGACTTCGGGCAACTTCAGGACACATCGCATGCCGGTAATCTTGCGGTCATCCCGTCCGAGGATGGCAAGACGGTTCAGGTGTTGTCCAACTCGAATGACTTCGCGGCCACCCTGGCGGAGGTAAAACAGAACCTGTTGGGTCAGGCGCGGTTCCAGCGCGACCAAGCCGCGCTTCAGGATCGGGGCGTGCAGGCCTTCGATCGGCAGGTGCAGTCCGAGACGGATCCAGACAAGAAAGCTGACTTTCAGGCCCAGGCCATCAGCCGCGCGACCGAACGGGACCGCCTGCTGGGTATTGCCGAGGATCTGGAGCGTCGGGCTCGCGCACCTGGCGGGACCGAGGCCCTGGGGCGGTCCGATCCGTCGATCCTGCTGAAGGTTGGCAGCGGCTGGATCAAACTGACCGAGATCAGCGATACCGGAGGCCGCGGCGTGCCCATCGTGCCGGTTACGGCCGCAGAAGATGTCCCCCCCTCGGAGTGGAAATACTACGTGCACCCGTTGGGCGAGGCCGCACGAAAGGTATCCGACAAGCAGATCGTCTGGATCGAGACGTTGAGGGAACAGGGTAAGGTTGAAACAATCTTCAACATGCGGTTCTTCAGCGCCGGTGACAGTCGCGAGCCGGAACTGGCGGGTATCTGGGGGGCCGCGGTCGGGTCATTCTGGACCATGCTGGTCACGTTCCTGCTGGCCTTTCCGGTAGGGGTACTGGCAGCGATATACCTTGAAGAGTTTGCGCCCAAGAACCGGTTGACCGACTTCATCGAGGTCAACATCAACAACCTCGCCGCCGTGCCCTCGATCGTGTTCGGTCTGCTGGGGCTGGCTGTGTTCCTGGGCTTCTTCGGTGTGCCACGATCCAGTCCCTTGGCGGGTGGGATCGTTCTGGCCCTGATGACGCTGCCGACGATCATCATTGCCAGCCGCGCCAGCGTGCGGGCGGTCCCGCCCTCGATCCGCGATGCGGCATTGGGCCTAGGGGCATCGCGATTGCAGACCTCGTTCCATCATGTGTTGCCGCTGGCGATGCCCGGGATCCTGACGGGGACGATCATCGGCATGGCGCAGGCACTGGGCGAGACCGCGCCACTGATCATGATCGGTATGGTCGCCTTTATCGTCGATATCCCCACTGGCATCACAGACAGCGCCACGGTCCTGCCGGTGCAGGTGTTCCGCTGGTCGGACTTTCCGGAACGCGCCTTTGGGGCGCGGACGGCGGCTGCGATCTGCGTTCTGCTGATTTTCCTGGTGTTCATGAACGCGCTGGCGGTGTTCCTGCGCAAAAGGTTCGAGCGTCGCTGGTAGACGGCGCGTACGAGATGGAGCAAGATATGACCAACATGCGTGTCGCTGACCAGTCCCTCAAGAACCAGGACATCAAGATCGAGTCCTCGGGCGTTCATGTCTACTATGGCGATAACGAAGCCATCAAAGGCGTGACCGTCGACATTCTGGACAAGACGGTGACGTCGTTCATCGGGCCTTCGGGATGCGGAAAGTCGACCTTTCTGCGCTGCCTGAACCGCATGAACGACACCATCGACAGTTGCCGGGTGACCGGCGAGATCCTGCTGGACGGTGGTGATATCTACGACCGCAAGGTCGATCCGGTGCAGCTTCGCGCCAAGGTCGGAATGGTGTTCCAGAAACCCAATCCGTTCCCCAAGTCTATCTACGACAATGTTGCATACGGGCCGCGAATTCACGGCCTGGTTGGCAACAAGGCGGACCTTGACGAGGTCGTCGAACAGTCGCTGAAGAAGGCCGCGATCTGGGGCGAAGTCAAGGATCGGCTGGATGCGCCCGGCACCAGTTTGTCGGGTGGCCAACAGCAACGTTTGTGCATTGCCCGCGCCGTTAAGCCCCCGCTGAGGGAACACAAAACAGTCATAATACGTTCGTCCGTC
>CAYWND010000074.1:0-9377 GCA_964459085.1 uncultured Oceanibium sp.
TATCTGCCCAATGGCAACCCGGTGCCCGGCCCGAAATACGACTACAAGCTCTCCTGGATGGCACGGCTGAAGGCGCGGGCCCAGCAGCTTTTGGCCACGGAACAGATCGCCTTGATGGCAGGGGATTACAACATCATCCCGCAGGCCGAAGACGCCGCGCGCCCTGATGCCTGGCGAGACGACGCGCTGTTTCTATTGCAAAGCCGCGAGGCCTATCGGGCCATCGTCAACCTGGGGTTCACGGATGCGTTGCGCGCGACCTCGGCCGCGCCCGAGACCTATTCGTTCTGGGACTACCAGCGCGGCGCCTGGGATCGCAATGATGGCATCCGGATCGATCATGTTCTGCTGTCACCGCAGGCCGCCGACCGTTTGCAGGGCTGCCAGATCGACAGCCAGATCCGGGGGCGCGAAAAGCCGTCCGATCACGTTCCAATCTGGGTCGAACTGGCCGTCTGAGCCGTCCTGATTGCCCGGGGCGCTATTCGCCCAGGTTCATCACGGCGACCCCCATCGAGACCGCCCCGAAGGTCAAGGCGTTCTGGAAAAACAGGATAAATGTGGCCAGGCCGGTCGTGTCCTTGTCCAGCAGCGATCCGATGCCACCCACATTGAACCAGATCGCCAGCAGCAAAAAGGACGATCCGATCGCCATACCGTTGGCGGCATGCACGATCAGGAACCGGATCAGTTTCGGCAGGCGATCCCAACGCTGTCTCATTCAGCACCCTCGGCGGCGGCATCCTGGTGACGAGACTAGACCGTAGTCCGTGCCCTTCAACGCGGCATATTCGACCCAACATGCTTAACGAGAGATTACCGGGTGGACAGATCGCCGTTCTTGGCAGACGAAACGCAGTCCGGTCCTAAAAAAAGGCCCGCCCCGGCACAACCACGGAAAAAGCCGGAGCGGGCGCAGTCCCTACTTCTGGATCGACTCCAGAAAGTAGGCAACCGAGAGGATCTTGCCCCTGGCGGCATGATCCGCGCTGCGGGGACCGGCGTCTGCGGACTGTGCCGAAAACACCGCGCCCCAGACGGGCATCGGACCGCCATGGGCTGCAACTTCGGACCGTCCGTCGATCACCCGAAGCACCTTGAGCATCGGGAACGCACCGTCGTTTCGCGCCGCGAGTTGCGTCAAATCCGAAGGGGCCTGCACCAGTGACCCAGCCATCGGGCCGTCCCCCAAGCCGGCCGCGCCATGACAGGTCGCACAGTGCTGCATGAAGGTCAGCCGCCCGGCATCGTCCGCCGCCACGACTGCCGCAGCGCAAATCGTGGCCAGCATCGCTGCCCCCACTGTGCGCATTGCGGTCATGCTGCCTCCCTCGTCTCTCGACCGGGCCTCCTGGACCCGCTTTCCTCTCAACTATCGGGTTAGCGGGGCGGCGTCCTTGATCTGGATCATACCGGAGCCGGCAAATTGAGACTTGATTGACGCGCTGACGGGCGCGACCATGACCTCGACAAACCGGAGACACGACATGCGCTTGCTATTGATTGGCCTTCTGGGAATGACCCTTGCGGGGTGCGTAGTCTATAATGACGGCACCAATACCGGCGTCCTGACACCGGTCGGAAATCTGGGTGGGGGCGAGGCCGAAGCCGCCGACCCCGACGAGATCCCCGAACCCTGACGACCTAGCCGGACCCGCCACCGCGCGGGGTGCCGGCAAGGGCCGCGATGCCAGCGAACACGGCGCCAAAGGTGAGGGCGTTCAGAACGAAAAGGATGACGAACGCCTGTCGCGCGCCTTCGCCCGACAGAACCGCACGAATGCCGCCGATATCCATGGCCAGCAGCGCGACCAGAACCAAGGTACCGGCCGCCGAACCCATCAGCAGATGAACAAGTATCGTCTTCAGCGCTCGGCCCTCCGTCACGTATCTGTCCAGCGTCCACCATCCGGCCCGGCCTATCCGGGAAACTTGCTGTTGCAGGCAAGCGCCGCCTCGTCCGCCCGTGCGCGGGCTTGCGGCAGCAGCGCCAGCATGCTCTCCAGTTTTCGACGCTCGGCGTCGACGTCAATCGGGACGGGGCGCGTCACCGTGCGCAACCGCGGAGAGGAACAGGTGCGCACACCGCCGAACACGTTGTCGACCAACCTGTCGCCCGCGCCAAGGCAGAACCGGAAATCAGGTCCCGACACCACCTCTTTGCGGGTGGCGAACCCGCGGTCTATGTTCGTGCGCGCGATGTCGATCGCCTCCAGCAGCCCCAGGTAATCCCGGTCTGCCTCGGCAAAGCAGCGGTCTCTTGGCGACGTACAGCCGACAAGGAACACAAGCCCAATCACGACAAAACGCATGTCCTACTCCGACCGCCCGCTCCGGAATCTTGGCCGTCCCGAATCCACCGATCTGCGGCCAGTGTGACGATTGTATCGCGAAATTGAACCATAGCCTTGCAAGTGGCGACTCATGGGCGAATGATCGCTGTACGGGAGCTTTGGACATGCGCGCAATCACCCTAATCTGCCTGGCGTTTCTGGGCACTGCCTGTGCGGACCGGACGCCGTCGGGCGAAGAGCCGGTCGTCCTGCTGCCGCCGGTCGAGGTGGTGCATATGGATCAGGTCACCGGCTGACCCTTGCCAGGCGCGCGCGGTCGACTAGTCTGGCGCGGTTGAACAATCCGGAATCGCAACTGATGAAAACCAAACCGCTTGGCCGGACCGGGCAGACCGTTCCGCAAATTTGCCTTGGCACGATGACCTGGGGCAGCCGCAATACCGAGGCCGAGGGCCACGCGCAGATGGATCTTGCGCTGGATCATGGCGTAAGTTTCATAGACACCGCCGAGATGTATCCCACATACCCCGTGTCCGCCGAAACCCAAGGCAGGACCGAAGAAATCGTGGGGTCCTGGATGGCGGCGCGCGGAACACGCGACCGGGTCACATTGGCAACCAAGGTCGCGGGGCAAGGGATCTCGTGGGTCCGCGATGGTGCCGGGATCAGCGCAGAGGGGATTGCGCAGGCGGTCGACGGATCGTTGCGCCGGTTGCGCACGGATATGATCGACCTCTACCAGTTGCACTGGCCGAACCGGGGCCACTATCATTTTCGCAAGCAGTGGGAGTATGACCCGTCCGGGCAGGACAGCGCCGAAACCTTCCAGCATATCTCGGATGTGTTGGGCGAGTTGGGACGGCAGGTCGACGCGGGCAAGATCCGCTCCATCGGGTTGTCCAACGAAACCGCGTGGGGGACCCAGACCTTCCTGCAGATCGCGCAGGCCGAGGGGCTGCCGCGGGTCGCCACGATCCAGAACGAATACTCGCTGATGTATCGCACCTACGATCTGGATCTGGCCGAGCTTTCGCATCACGAGGACGTGGGCCTTCTGGCCTATACGCCGCTGGCGGGCGGTCTGTTGTCGGGCAAGTACTCGGGCGGGGCGATCCCTGATGGCGCGCGCGGCAGCATCGACGACACGATCGGCGGGCGCCGCACGCCCCGGTCGCTGGAGGTGGCGGACAAATACGTCGCCCTGGCGCGCGATCACGGGCTCGATCCGGCGCAAATGGCGATTGCCTTTTGTCTGACGCGCCCCTTCATGGCATCGGTCATCATCGGGGCAACCGACTTGGACCAACTGGAGGCGGTTCTGGGTGCTGCGAATGTCGTCCTGAGTGACGAGGTGATGGCGGGCATATCCCAGATCCACCGAGATCACCCCAGCCCCTACTGATCCAGATGCCGGCCTACTTCGCCTATGGCTCGAATCTGCTGACCCAGCGCCTGTTGGCCCGCTGTCCCGGGCTTGCCGGGATCGGAACGGGGCATCTGCAGGACTTCCAAGTCGCGTTCACCAAATACAGCTGGATGGACGGGTCGGGCAAGGCGACGCTGGCGCCCAGTACGGGCGCTCGGGCGCATGGCGTGCTCTACGAGTTGTCCGAGGGCGATATCGAGGCGCTGGATGCAATCGAGGGCGTTGGCAAAGGCTATGAGCGGATCGAGGCGGTCGAGGTTGTGACAGGCGGGATAAAGGTCACCGCCTTCTCGTACATCGCGTCCGATCCGCGCGACGGCCAGCGCCCGTTTGACTGGTATCTGGCGCTGATATTAGCGGGGTGTCTGGAATGGGATCTTCCGACCGAGGCCCAGCGCGCCTTTCGTCAAACGCTTTGGGACACCGACCCCCAGCCGGACCGGCCTGGCCGCAAGCTCGCGATAGCAGCCCTGGACGCCGCGGGGCATAACGATTGGCTTGGCTTGCTGACCAGATAGGCGCCGAGGCTAGCTTTCGGGGCGATCCAGCAATTCATCCAGTTGCCGGGCGATCCAGCCGCGGGGAATGAAGTGCCCGCGGGCATGCAAATCCAGCGTGACCGAGCCGCCATCGGCGCAATCCCCCCAAACCCACCGGGTAAACAGATCGTGGCGCGTCACGTCCCAGTCGCCGGTGATCTTGCCGCCGTCGCATCCCTTGCGCGCCCGCCAAAGTGCCACAGGATAGGTCGTGTCCCCACCCGGCCCCATCGGAAAATCCATCACTCGGTCGCGCAGCCCGTGGACATGGCGGATATGGTGGGGGGCCTCGTCACACTCTTCGCGCTGGTCCAGCGTGCCCGATACCGCCAGCAGCGCATAGACGCTGTCGCCCCGCGCACAGACATAGCGCCACGCCATAGCCGATCCATAGGAATAGCCCGACACGAAGATGCGCGACCGATCGATCGGCCACCGCTTGGCCGCATCCTCGATCACCGCATCGGCAAAGGCGATGTCGGGCGTGTCCTCGGTCCAGAAATTCCAGGTCTTGCCCTGCCCGTTGGGCGCCAGCAGCAGCACGCCGCGCCGCCGCGTCGCGCCCGAGATCCGCATATGCCGCACGATCAGCGTGCCCTGCCGCATCCAACCGTGAAAATGCAGCATCACGGGCAGCGGCGTCACCCCGTCCCAATCATCGGGCGGCTTGACGTGATAGGATCTGTCACCAACCGTGCACGGCTCCAGCATCACGCAACCCGCGGGATCTTCGGCCCGCGCCATGCCTGCGATCAGACCCGCCAACAGTCCAATGATTGCCACTGCTCGCCGCATAAACGCCCCTCTGTCAAAGCCGCCTGTCCCGGCACCATAGCGCACTGATCGGGGCGAAAAACTCACAACCGCGTCAGGTGGTTGCATCCTTGAGATCTTCCAACTCCAACCACTCTTCCTCGGCGGCGGCCAGCGCGGTCTGGCGGTCGGCCAGCGCCTCGGTCGCCTTCAGAAACTTCTGCGGCGCGGTCTGGTAGAGGTCCGGATCCGCAAGAAAGGCGGTCAGCTTGCCGATCTCGGCCTCCAGCCGCGAAATCTCGTCCGGCAGTGCGGCCAAACGTTGCTGCTGGCGATAGCCGAACCGGCCGGCCTGCGGTGGCGGGGCCGCCGGTTTCGGCGCGGGCCGCGCGGCAGTCTTGCGGGCGGGTGGCGCGGGATCAGCGCCCGCGATCTGCCCGCCCTGGGCAATCATGTCCGAAAAGCCGCCCGCATAGACCGTCGCCGCCCCTGCCCCGTCCATCGCAATGGTCAGCGTGGCCACCCGGTCCAGAAAATCCCGGTCGTGGCTGACCAGCAGCACGGTGCCGTCATAGTCGTCCAGCAACTCCTGCAGCAAATCCAGCGTCTCGACGTCCAGATCGTTCGTCGGCTCGTCCAGAATCAGAAGGTTGCTTTCCCGCGCCATCAGGCGGGCCAGCAGCAGCCGCGCGCGCTCGCCCCCCGACAGGGCCATGACAGGGCCGCGCGCCTGTGCCTCGGTAAACAGAAAATCCTTCAGATAGCCGACCACGTGGCGGGGGTTGCCGCGCACCATCACCTGATCGCTGAGCCCCGACACGCCCAGATCCGGGTCATGGGTCAGGCTGTTCCACAGGCTTTCATCGCGGTCCAGGCCGGCGCGGTTCTGGTCGAACACCGCCGGGGTCAGATTGGTGCCCAGCCGCACCGTTCCGGTATCAGGCGCCTCGGCCCCCGTCAGCAGGTTCAAGAGCGTGGTCTTGCCCGCCCCGTTCGGGCCAACCAATGCCACCCGGTCGCCGCGCTGGATACGCAGATCAAAGTCGCGCACAATCCGGCGATCCCCGAAGGACTTAGAGATGCCCGTCGCCTCGGCCACCAGCTTGCCGGATGTCTCGCCCGAGGTCAGCGCCAGTGCGGCCGGACCCGCACGGCGGATCTGCGCGGCGCGGTCCGCGCGCAGGGCCTGCAGGCGCCGCACCCGCCCCAAATTGCGCTTGCGCCGGGCCGAAATGCCTTCGACCGCCCAGCGCCCCTCGGCCTTGATCAGCCGATTCAGTTTGTGCCGGGCCTGATCTTCTTCCTCGTAGGTCTTGTCGCGCCATTCCTCGAACCGCTCGAACCCCCGGTTCAGGCGCCGAACCTCGCCCCGGTCGATCCACACCAACCCCTTGGTCAACGCCCGCAGGAACGCCCGATCATGCGAAATCAGGATGAACGCCTTGCGTGTTTCGGCCAGATGCCGCTCCAGCCAGGAAATCATCGCGATGTCCAGGTGGTTCGTCGGCTCGTCCAGCAACATCAGTTCCGCATCGCGCGCCAGCAGCCGCGCCAGCGCCGCCCGCCGCCGTTCACCGCCCGAGGCGCGGGCGGGATCCAGATCGCCGTTCAGGCGCACGCCCTCCAGCGCGATGTCCGCGCGATAGACCTCGGACGCATCCAGGCCGGTTGTCACATAGTCCCGCAAGGTCGCACAACCCGCGAAATCCGGATCCTGATCCATGTACGCGACCTGTACGCCCGGCGCGACGAACCGCGCGCCCTCGTCCGGTTCGACCAGACCGGCCATGACCTTCAGCAGCGTCGACTTGCCCGATCCGTTGCGCCCGACCAGCCCCAGCCGGTCGCCCGGCAGAACCGTGGCGTCCAGCGCTGAAAACACCGGATCGCCGCCGAAACTCAGCGTTATACCGGACAGGGTCAAAAGCGGGGGCGCAGCCATGGCCCCTCTATTCCCAAAGCCGCCTCTGGGGTCAAGCACCGGTACCCGCGGCGCATGCCGGTTGGCCCCTTGCGGACCGGTCGGCCAGCGCCTAAAACCGTCCCGTTAACGGGCGCCCTTGGGCGCGAACTGGCGGGATATCCTCATGCTCAAAGCCTTCCGATCGAAGGGTCGCACCAAGGGCACCACAATCGTCGTCTGGGTCCTGTTGGGTCTGTTGATTGTCGGGCTGACCGGGCTTGGCCTGGGGGGCGCTGTATCCAGCCTCAACAGCCAGACCGTCGCCCGCGTCGGGGACGAGCCTGTCCCGACCGAGGAATTCGTGCGCGGCATGTTCCGCCAGATCGACACGGTCGCCGAACAAACCGGCCGCAGACTGACCATGCCCGAGGCGCAGGCATTCGGCCTGGACCAGCAGGTTCTGGCCCAACAGGTCGGGATTGCCGCACTGAACCAGCAAACGCGCGATCTGGGCCTGTCCGTGACGGACGAACGGGTCCGGGATCAACTGCTGGCCCAACCCTCGTTTTCCGGCCTGACCGGTGGCTTTGATCAGGCAGCGTATGAATTCTATCTCGACCGCCAGGGCTATTCCGCCCGCGAGTTCGAGGAACTGCTGAGAAAAGAGATCTCGCGCAACCTGATCCGCACCGCGGTTGCGGGCGGGGTCGAGATGCCGGGGATATTCGCGGGCCGCGTGATGTCCCATCTGGGTGAAGAGCGGACATTTGATTATGCGCGGCTGGACCCGGGTCTGCTGGACGCCGAAGTCCCCGAACCGACCGAGGCTGATTTGTCAGCCTATTACGACGCCAATCCGGATGCCTACACGCTGCCCGAAACCCGCATGGTATCCTATGTGGCGCTGACGCCGTCCGAGTTGGCCGCGTCGGTCGATGTGTCCGAAGACGAGTTGCGCGCGCTTTACGAAGATCGCCGCGACACCCTGGACACGCCCGAACGCCGCATTGTCGACGCGCTTGCCTTCTTGTCGAACGAAGACGCCCAGGCCGCGCGGACCCGGATCGAAAGCGGCGAGATCAATTTCGAGGGTCTGGCTGAGGAACGCGGCGTGGATCCTGCGGATCTGGCGCTGGGACCTGTCGAGCGCAGTGATTTGGGGGCCGACGCCCGCGAGGCGGTGTTCGCCGCCGAGGGCCCCGGCATTGTCGGTCCGGTGACCACCGATCTGGGACCGATGCTCTATCGTTTGAACGCCATCCTTGCCGCCAAGTCCGTCACGTTCGAGGATATCGTGGACACGCTGCGGGCCGAGTTGGCGGCGGATCGCGCGGGCGATCTGATCGCGCAAGAAATGGATCCGGTCCAGGACCTGCTGGCCGCGGGCGCCACGCTGGAGGAAATCGCGGACGAGACGGTGCTGACCTTCGGAACGGTCGGTCTGACCACGTCGCCCGGGGATGGCCTGGCCGGCGACGCCGCCTTTCGTGCCGAGGCGTTCGAGGCCGAGCCGGGCGAGGATCGCGACCTGATCGACACCAGCGATGGCGGGATCGCAGCCCTGCGTGTGGACGAAATCGTACCCCCCACCCTTCAGCCGCTGGCGGATGTCCGGGACGAAGTGGTTCAGGACTGGCGCGCCGCCCAGCAGCGCGATCTGCTGGCCGCGCGGGCCGAGGGTATTCGCGCCCGCATCGGCGAGGGCCAGACATTTGCGGGCCTGGCCGAGGCCGAAGCGCTGACCCTGCGCAGTCACCCGCCTGTCACCCGATCGGCGCAGTTGCAGGACGGGCTGCCGCGCGATCTGCTTCAAACGGTTTATGAAACCGGCAGCAGCGACAGTTTCGTCCATCAGGACATCTCGGGCGTGTATGTGGTCCAGGTCACCGAGGTGATCCCGTTCGACGCCCTCGGCGCCGAAGGCCGCGGTCAGGTCGCACAGGTGTCTTCGGTCCTCGACGGCCAACTCGCCGCTGACATCCTGAACGCCTATACCCAGATGCTGGCGGACGAAGCCGGTGTGTCGGTCAATCAGCAACTGATCATCGACACTCTGGCGCAGTATCCCTAATGGCGCTCGAGCCGCAGTTCGACGCCTTCGAGGCGGCTTATGACGCCGGGCGGAACCAGGTTGTATGGACTCGGTTGGTGGCCGATCTGGACACGCCGGTCAGCCTGATGCTGAAGCTGGCCCAGGCCGGTCGCGACAGCTTCATGCTGGAATCCGTCACCGGTGGCGAGATCCGGGGCCGTTATTCCGTCATCGGCATGCGGCCGGACGTGATCTGGCGGTGCCACGGCGACCAGGCCCAGATCAACCGTACTGCCCGCTATGACAGCGCTGCGTTTCAGCCGCTGGACGAAGACCCCCTCACCGCTCTGCGCAGCCTGATCGCCGAAAGCCGGATCGATCTGCCCACCGACCTGCCGCCGATCTCGTCCGGGCTGTTTGGGCATCTGGG
>CAYWND010000075.1:0-9264 GCA_964459085.1 uncultured Oceanibium sp.
CGTTCTTCGCCAACTACCGCCCGCAGTTCTACTTCCGCACGACGGACGTGACCGGTACGGTCGAGCTGCCGAGCGGCACGGAAATGGTGATGCCCGGCGACAACCTGAAGTTCAACGTCGAGCTGATCGCCCCGATCGCGATGGAAGAAAAGCTGCGCTTCGCCATCCGCGAAGGCGGCCGCACCGTCGGCTCCGGCGTCGTCAGCAAAATCGTCGAGTAAATCTACCTGCTTCACGCTTTGGAAAGGGCCGCCCCAGGGCGGCCCTTTCGAGTTTTGAGACCCCCAAACTGGCGTGGCTCGCCCCGTCGCGCGCAGAACCGTTTGGTTGGCGAAAAGTCCTGTCATCCGGGATTGGACAGCGGTGCCCCGCCCGCTATCTGTTGACGAAGAAACGATACAGGTGCCCAAACAATGCTTGCCGTGATCTCGCCCGCAAAATCCCTGGATTTCTCGGCAGCGCCGACGGACTGGCCGCACAGTCAGCCGGATACGGCCACTGATGCCGCGCGACTGGCCCGAACCGCGGGACGGCTGAGCAGGATCAAACTGAAGGCGTTGATGGAGCTGTCGGATGATCTGGCCGACCTGAACTGGCGCCGGTTCAAGGCCTTTGCTGAAGATCCGGCACCCGAGGCGACCAAGCAGGCGGCGCTGGCTTTTAATGGCGATACCTATGCCGGGCTTGACTATGGATCATTGGAGCCGATGGATCGGGACTACGCTCAGGACCATCTGCGCATCCTGTCGGGGCTTTATGGGGTCCTGCGCCCGCATGACACCATTCAACCCTACAGGTTGGAGATGGGGCGGCCGCTCAAGACCCGTCGCGGCGGCACGCTCTACGCTTATTGGGGGGATCGGATCGCGGCAGCACTTGACGCCCAGGCCACAGCAGTCGGCGCGCGCCACATCGTCAATCTTGCCTCGACCGAGTATTTTCGCGCCGTTGATACTAACGCCTTGCAGACCCCGGTCATCACACCGGTGTTTCTGGACGAAAAGGCGGGTGTGCCCAAGGTCATCAGCTTCTTCGCCAAACGCGCCCGGGGCGCGATGGCGCGGTTCATGGTCCAGACACAGGCCGCCTCGCCCCAAGATCTGCTGCGGTTCGACTGGCAGGGGTATGCCCATACACCCGAACTGTCCGAACCAGGAAAGCCCGCGTTCGTCCGCACCGAAGCATTGGCCGAGGCGGGCTAACCAGACGGGCAGGGGATCACAATCCACTTGAACCGCGGCGCGGAAACCCGTAATCCGGGCCCCGGTCCTTAGGGGTGTAGCTCAGTTGGTAGAGCATCGGTCTCCAAAACCGAGGGTCGGGGGTTCGAGCCCCTCCGCCCCTGCCAGGACCCTCAGCGCGGCAGTTTCGACGAGATGATCCCGGTATTGAACCCGGCCTGCCGCAACTCACCGAACAAACGCTGGTATTCGATCTTGGGGCAACGGTCCTGAACCACCTGCAGACCCGCGGCGCGCGCGGTTTCGGCCGCGCCCTCGTGGCGGATGCCGTATTGCATCCAGATCGTCTTGAGACCCGGCGTCAGGTGATCCAGCGCCGCCTGTACGATGTCGGGGACAAATTCCGGACGGCGGAAGATGTCGACCATGTCGATTGTGACGTCTTCGGGAATGTCTGACAGATCCGCAAGGATCTGGCGTCCAAAGACGCTTTGGCCGGCAGCCGCGGGATTGATTGGATAAACCTGAAAGCCGCGCAGGCTGAGATACCGGGCGACGTAGTATGACGGGCGGATTGGATTGGGCGAGACGCCGATGGCTGCGATCGTGCGGGTCGACTTCAGGATGCGGACAAGTTCGGCGTCGGGGGTGTTGTCAGGCATGGCCCCTGTTTCCGCCATTCCGGCCTGCGTGTCCACGCCAAAGCGTGTCGAGTTCAGTCGCAGGGCGCCGGTCTTGAGCGGGCGTCTGCGATCAGGCGGTCCAGTTGCCCTGCAGTGAGGGCCCCGTTGATCACAGTATCGCCGATCACGATGCCGGGCGTCCCCGCGAAGCCCAGCAGGCTGCCCAGGGCAAGGCTGACCTCGACCTGCAGACTTGTCCGGGCGGACGCGGCATCGCGCAGCAGGCGATCCGCGTCCAGACCCTGTTCTTCGGCCAGAAGGCGCAGATACGCGTCTGTTGGCTGTACCCGGGTTCCGATCAGCCGCTTGTGCATCGGGGCATACCCGCCCTGGTTGGCTGCTGCGATCGCAACGCGCGCGCCTGCCAGCGATCCAGGACCCAGGATCGGATAGTCGTGCCAGGTGACTTGGGCCGCACCTCCGTCCCGGTCCGCCAGCAGCGCCGATGTGGTCCTGCAGATCGGACAGTTGTAGTCCGTGAAATAGGCGATCCTCGTTTGTCCGGGCCCAGGAGTGCCGGTGAACAGCCAATCGCATGGGCTCCGGCGGATTTCTTCCATCAAGGCCCGCCTTTCATCCGACACGCCCTCGCCCAAGCCCACAAGCGGGTCAATGCGTTGCGTGACATCGCCCGCCGAGGTGCTTCTGAACGCTGGGAACACGGGGTGATCTCGGAAAGTCAGGCGCGCGGGACGTTTCAGCACACCTTCGCGAAACGCGACATATCCGGTAGTTACGGCGGCCAGACCCAGCAGCAACCTGCGCCGCCGGGTCATGGCCCAAAAACCGCGTTCCGGGTCACACGAAGCGGTTCCAGAGGTTTTCCAAACGCTCCTGGCGTCCGGATCGGGGCTGCGGCTCGATCCCGTCGCGCTCCAGCCGCGCGGCAATGTCGTCCAGCCCCTCGTCCGCCAGCATCGCTTTTGCGCCCGGGCTGTCCCACCCGGCGTAGCGGTCGGCCCGCGCGGCCTCCAGGGCGCCATCCTCCAGCAGCGCGGCGGCGGCTTTCAGTCCGCGCGCGCAGACGTCCATTGCACCGACATGGCCCAGTACCAGATCCGCCGGGTCCAGCGACTGACGGCGCAGCTTGGCATCGAAATTGGTGCCACCCGTAGTGAACCCGCCAGCCTTGAGGATTTCATAGTATGCCATCGCCACCTCGGGCACGCTTGCGGGAAACTGGTCTGTGTCCCAACCTGATTGATAGTCGTTCCGGTTGATGTCGATGGACCCCAATATGCCCAGCGAGGCTGCAAGCGCCAGTTCGTGCTCGAAGCTGTGGCCCGCCAGGATCGCGTGACCCTGTTCGATGTTGACCTTGACCTCGTTCTCCAGACCGAACCGTTTCAGGAAGCCGTAGACGGTTGCCACGTCGAAATCGTACTGGTGCTTGGATGGCTCTTGCGGTTTGGGCTCGATCAGAATCGTGCCCTGAAACCCGATCTTGTGCTTGTAATCCACAACCTTGGATAGGAACGCTCCGGCCTGTTCCGCCTCGCGCCCCAGATCGGTGTTCAGCAGCGTCTCGTAACCTTCGCGCCCACCCCACAGCACATAGTTCTCGCCCCCCAGCTTGGCGGTTGCATCGATGCAGGACTTCACGGTCGCGGCGGCATAGGCGAACACATCCGGGTCAGGGTTGGTCGCAGCCCCGCTCATGAACCGGCGATGGGTGAACAGGTTCGCCGTGCCCCACAGCAGGCGCATCCCCGTCTCTTCCATCTTGGTGCCGAAATAGTCGACGATCTCTTCAAGGTTACGGCGGCTTTCGGCAAAGGTCGCACCTTCGGGCCGGACATCCGCGTCATGAAAACAAAAGAATGGCGCGCCGACCTTTTCGAACAACGCAAAGGCCGCGTCCGCCTTGGCCTTTGCCCGGTCCATTCCGTCCCCGAACCAAGGCCGTTCGAACGTGCGCCCGCCGAACGGGTCCTGCCCCTCCCACGCGAAACTGTGCCAATAGGCGATGGCAAAGCGCAGGTGATCCTCCATCCGCTTGCCCATCACGATCTCGTCCGGGTTGTAGTGCCGGAAGGCGAACTCGTTTTCGGTATCGGGGCCCTCGTAGCGGCAAGCGTCGATCCCGTCGAAGTAGTCTCTCATCACGTTCCTCCTTGCCGCATGGTGACGGTCTTGTTCTGCGCGCATTCGACAGGGCCAACGCGGTCGGGTCAAGGGATGATCCAGACAGTCGACAATTGAATGCGGTTGCCCGATTGGCGTTGGGAAAATACGCTTGGGCCCAACACAAAGACGACCAACGGGGAGATGCAAGATGACGGAAACGGTTCGCCTGACCATGGGCCAGGCGCTGGTCAGATACCTGTGCAATCAATACACCCTGATTGATGGCCAGCGTGTACCGCTGTTTGCGGGTCTGTTCGGCATATTCGGGCACGGCAACGTGACCTGCATTGGCGAGGCACTGGAGGCGGCGCAGGATCAGTTGCCCACCTGGCGGGGACAGAACGAACAATCGATGGCGCTTGCGGCCGTTGCGTTCGCCAAGGCCCGGAAACGTCGGCAGATCATGGTGGCGCTCAGTTCGATCGGGCCGGGTGCGACGAACATGGTCACGGCGGCGGGCGTGGCCCATGCGAACCGGTTACCGATCCTGATCCTGGCCGGGGATGTGTTTGCCAATCGCCGTCCCGACCCGGTGCTGCAGCAGGTCGAGCACTTTGGCAATCCCACGGTTACGGTCAATGACGCGTTCAAGCCGGTCAGCCGGTATTGGGACAGGATCACGCATCCCGAACAGATCATTTCCTCGCTGCCGCAGGCCGTTGCGGCCATGCTGGACCCCGCGGATTGCGGCCCGGCCTTCATCGGGCTGTGCCAGGACACGCAAGAGATCGCCTTTGACTACCCGGCGGCATTCTTCGAGCCGGTCGAGCACATCATTCCCCGGCCAAGACCGGATACCAGGCGGCTGGAACAGGCGATGGACGTCCTGCGGCGGGCCAAGCGTCCGCTGATCATCTTGGGCGGTGGGGTGCGCTATTCAGGGGCCGAGGCTGCGGTTGCGCAGTTCGCTCAGGCGCGGGGGATCCCGATGGCCGAAACCATCGCGGGCAAGGGGGCGGTGACTCACGACCACCCGGCGCATATCGGCCCGATAGGGGTGATCGGATCGTCCTCGGCCAACGCCATGGCCGAAGAGGCGGATGTCGTACTGGCCATTGGGACACGATTGCAGGATTTCACGACCGGATCCTGGACGACCTTTTCGCATGACGCTCAGTTCATCTCGATCAACGCCGCGCGCTGGGACGCCACCAAGCATCGCGCCGTCGCGGTTGTCGGAGATGCTCTGGAGACCATGGCCGAGCTTGACGCGGCGCTAGGTGACTGGACGGCCGATCCGGCCTGGACCCAGAAGGGCGCGGATCTGTTTGCTGACTGGAACGCGCTCCTTGACGACCACCAGCGGCCCACCAACGCGCCAATCCCGACCTATGCCCAGGTTGTTGGCCTGGTGAACCGGGTCGCGGGTGATACAGACCCCGTGATCTCGGCCGCCGGGGGCATTCCAGGCGAGGTCACCAAGGGCTGGCGCATCAAGTCGCCGGGCACGTTCGATTGCGAGTTCGGTTTTTCGTGCATGGGCTACGAGGTCGCGGGCGGCTGGGGTGCAGCGATGGCCGCGCCCGAAGGTGCGACGCCCATCGTGATGACAGGGGATGGGTCGTATCTGATGATGAACTCGGACATCTATTCCTCGGTTCTGACCGGGCACAAGATGATTGTCGTCGTGTGCGACAATGGCGGATTCGGGGTCATCAACCGGTTGCAGAACTTCAAGGGCAGCCCGTCATTCAACAACCTGATCAAGGACAGCCGCGTCAAGGAACCCTTCGCCGTCGATTTCACCAAGCATGCCGAGGCCATGGGCGCCGCGGTGCGCCATTGCGACAGCCTGGCGGATCTGGAGGACGCGATGGCTTGGGCAAAGACGACCGACCGCACCACCGTCATATCCATCGTCACGGATGCCTTTGCCTGGGTGCCGGGCGATGCATCCTGGGATGTCGGCGTGCCCGAGGTGAACACGCGGGACGAGGTCAATGCCGCGCGCAAAGACCACGACGCGATTCGCGCCCGCCAGCGGATCGGGGTCTGACGTGAAGGCGCGTCTTGGCATCGCCCCCATCGCGTGGTGGAACGACGATCTGGAAGAGCTCAGCGACGACGTCTCGCTCGAGGAATGCCTTCGGCAGGCCCGCCAGGCGGGCTTTACAGGGATGGAGACCGGCCGCCGCTTTCCCATGGACATGGCCGAACTGGGTCCGATCCTGGACCGGCACGGCGTCTCGGTTTGCGGTGGCTGGTTTTCGGGCCAATTGCTGGATAGCGATATCGAGCGGGAGAAGGACCGAATTCGCCAGCAGTTGGATTTCTTCGTCGCGGCGGGCGCACCCTGTATTGTCTATGGCGAGACGGCGCGGTCGATCCAGGGCGACCGTTCCGCCCCGCTGGCCCGGAAACCGAAACTGGCCGAGGACGAGATCCGCACCTACGGGCACAAAATGACCGCGTTTGCCGAATGGTGCGCGGATCAGGGGATGCCGATCAGCTATCACCACCATATGGCCGCCGCGATCGAGACCGAGCCCGAATTGGATCTGCTGGTGACCCACTCGGGCGCGGCGTTGCCATTACTGTTTGATGCGGGCCACATGGCGTTTGCCGGGGGCGATGTGCTGCGCGTGATCGACAATCATCACACCCGGATCTCTCATGTTCATACCAAGGATGTACGTCATAGGGTGATTGACGCGCTTGATCGCGAGCGCGAGAGCTTCCTGGATGCGGTGGTCAAGGGGGCCTTTACCGTGCCGGGCGACGGCTCGCTGGATTTCGAGGTGATCGTCAGGCGGCTGGCCTCGTACGGGTACGAGGGGTGGTTCGTGGTCGAGGCCGAACAGGATCCGGTCGCCAACCCACCGCTGGAAATGGCCGTGAAAGGGTATGCCGAATTGTTGCGGGTGATGGCGGCCGCTGGGTACGAGGTTGTGTCGTGATCGGGCGGTCCCGGGTGTGCCGATGAACATCGCTATGTGGTCCGGGCCGCGCAACCTGTCGACTGCCATGATGTACGCCTTTGGAAACCGCGAAGATTGCGCGGTCTGGGACGAGCCGTTCTATGGGGCCTATCTGAAAATGTCGGGTCTTCGGCACCCTATGCGAGCGCAGGTGCTGGCCAGTTGTTGTTTGGACCCAGACGAGATCGCGCGCCGCTGCGCGGCGCCGGCCCCCGATGGCAGTCCGATCTTCTATCAAAAGCACATGACCCACCAGATGCTTGGCGGCGTTGATCGTGGCTGGTTCGACCACGTCCGACATGTCTTTCTGATCAGGCATCCCGCGCGGGTAATCGCCAGCTATCATCGCAAGTACCAGAATCCGACCCCGGATCTGTTGGGCTATGCTTTGCAGGACGAGATTTTCTCTGAGGTGCGCGACCGTCTGGGCGCGGATCCGATCGTCATCGACAGCGCTGATGTCCGCGCCCGACCCGAGGCTACACTGCGCGCCTTGTGTGACGCACTGGCAATCCCGTTCGATCCCGCCATGCTGTCCTGGCCGCCGGGCCCGCGCCCCGAGGACGGTGTCTGGGCCGCCCACTGGTACGGTGCGGTCCACCGCTCGACCGGGTTCGATGGCGCCGAAGGCCCGTTACCGGAGATCCCGGATCATCTGGCACCGGTGCTGGCTGACGCCCTGCCGTACTATGAGAGGCTGGCCGCAAAGGCGCTTGTCGCCTGACGCGCGCGCGGTTAGCCCAGGTCGATGAACACCTCGCCATCTTCAACCTTCGCCGGGTAGGTCCGCAGTCTGTCGCAGGCCGGGCTGCGCTTGGCCTCGCCTGTGCGATAGTCGAACTGCCCGTTATGTCCGGGGCATTCGATGATGTGGTCCATGACCAGCCCGTCTGCCAGGTGCACATCTTCATGCGTGCACAGCCCGTCGGTGCAATAGAACGCGTCCTCGGGGCTGCGATAGATCGCATAGGTCCGGCCATCATGGTCGAACCGGATCAGATCCTCGGTCTCGATGTCCTCGGTGGCGCAGGCCCGTATCCAATTGCTCATATCTGTCCTCTATTCGGCCGCCAACACGGGTCGGCGGTAGTCGGGGGTGGGCGCCGCACCACTGGGCAGCGTGCGTCTGACATAGTGGTTCGGATCCGTCTGCTGGCGCAACACCGCAGGAATGATCTCGGCATAGGCCGCCCATAGTGACAGGTAGGGTGGCGGGCAATCCCCTTTGATCTCGTCGTGCAGGGCCGGCAGGGCGTGGAAAGGCACCATCGGATACATGTGGTGTTCCACATGAAAGTTCATGTTCGAATAGATGAAGGCAAAAAAAGGGTTCAGCCGGATGGTGCGGGAATTCATGCGGTGATCCGGAACATCCTCGGCCAGCCCTGCATGCTGGGTGGTGGCCAGGATGTGGTGCAGCCACGAGCCATAGAACGTGGGCAGTCCGACCAGCATTAGCGGCAGAAAACTCTGCATTCCGACAGACAGGCCCACGACGCCCAGCAAGACCGCCAGTTGCAGGCGGCTGGCGAAGTAGGCGCGGGGGCGGTCCGCCTCGATCAGAAACGTCTTTTCGGCCTTGGTGAGGCGACCGGCGGCCAGCCTCAGCATCTTCCACAGTTCCTTGGCGATGGCCGGGATGTAGACCAGGTTCAGCAGCCATTCGGCGATGCTGGGCGGACGCGGGAACGCGATCTCGGGGTCCCGCCCGACGACCAGGGTTTCGGTGTGGTGGCGCGTGTGGCTCCACCGCCAGAGGTAGGGATTGCGCAGCGCCATGAATGACGCCAGATGATAGAACACCTCGTTCAGCCAGCGCGTTCTGAAAACCGTGCCATGCCCGCATTCGTGCCATCGGCTGTCGGCCCCGGATCCGTAGAAGACGCCGTAAAGAACCGCCACGGGAACCGCCCACCCGGTGCCCCAGGTCGCGATCAGAGCGCCTGCCAGGACCAACACGCATCCCAGCCAGATCCCGTAATTGATCAGCGCCGGCCGGTCGGACCGCTTCATCAGTTCTTTCAGCCGTTTGCGGGGCACGGGCGTCGCATACCAGTCTGACAACTGGTATCCGCTGCCGGATCGCGCTCCTGTCAGGCTGTAGTCCCTTGGCATCACGTTTCTCCGTCAACGCGGCCGGTCCGCATTGCATGCAAAGGATGTCAATGCCAGTTCGGAATCGCAAGTTAGTGATGAGAGATCCTATCATATCTTCCAAAACTATTGAGAAACATGTGATAGATTCTATCAGATGACTGGCACCAAGAAACGCACGACGCTGGCTGACATCGCCCATCGGGCCGAGGTCGGCATCGCCACGGTCGATCGCGTTATCAATGGCCGCGCGCGCGTGTC
>CAYWND010000076.1:0-9149 GCA_964459085.1 uncultured Oceanibium sp.
ATGACGAGGTGGTGCACGGCAAGGGCTCGATGCTGGCTAAGATGCCTGGATCGCGGCCCGAAAAATTCGCCAACCTGCGCGCCTATTACGGCTTCATGTGGGGACATCCGGGCAAGAAGCTCTTGTTCATGGGACAGGAGTTTGCGCAGGCGCAGGAATGGAACCACGACGCCCAGATCGATTGGGACTGTCTGGGCGATCCGCTGCATGCGGGCATGCAGACGCTGGTTCGCGACCTCAACCGGCTCTATCGGGAAACACCCGCACTGCATGCACGCGATTGCCAGGCCGACGGGTTCGAGTGGATCGAGGCCAACGACGCTGACGCCTCGGTCTATGCGTGGATCCGGCGCGGTGCGGCGCGCGACCCGGCGGTCGTAGTCGCCTGTAACATGACACCGGTCGAACGCACTTATCGCTTAGGCCTGCCTGCGGCAGGCACATGGCGCGAGGCGCTGAACACCGACGCGGACACTTATGGCGGCGGGGGCCGGGGCAATCTGGGCGCCGTCACAGCAACAGACACACAACACAACGCACAACCAGCCAGCGCCGAGGTGGTCTTACCGCCACTTTCAACGCTTTTCCTGGTCGAAGACGGCTAAAATCCCTGCGGCGCCGGTAATGGCACGCCAAAGGACAAAGGGAGGGAACAGGGAATGACCATATCAACCACGCGGCTGTCCAGCCGGACCATGGCCTTCGTGCTTGCCGGCGGGCGCGGCAGCCGCCTGAAGGAATTGACGGATGTCCGCGCAAAACCTGCGGTCTATTTCGGTGGTAAAACCCGGATCATCGACTTCGACCTGTCCAACGCGCTGAACTCCGGCATCCGCAAGATGGCCATCGCCACGCAGTACAAGGCGCACAGCCTGATCCGGCATTGCCAACGCGGCTGGAACTTCTTCCGCGCGGAACGGAACGAATACCTCGACATCCTTCCGGCCTCGCAGCGGGTCGGCGAGGGTTGGTATGCGGGGACAGCAGACGCGGTCTACCAGAACATCGACATCGTCGACAGTTACGGTATCGACTATGTGGTCATTCTGGCCGGCGATCACATCTACAAGATGGACTATGAATACATGCTGCGCCAGCATGTCGAAAGTGACGCGGATGTCACCGTCGGCTGCCTGACAGTGCCACGGGCCGAGGCCACCGCCTTTGGTGTTATGGCCATCGACGGCAATGACCAGATCACGCAGTTTCTGGAAAAACCGGCCGATCCCCCGGGCACGCCTGATGACGACAGCGTCGCGCTGGCCTCGATGGGGATCTATGTTTTCAAGTGGTCTTTCCTGCGCGAGGTGCTGCGTCGGGACGCTGCAGATGACACGTCGGCCCATGATTTCGGCGGAGATATCATCCCCGACATCGTCAAGAACGGAAAAGCCACGGCGCACCGGTTCTCGACCAGTTGCGTACGCCACACCCCAGAGGCCCCGGCTTATTGGCGGGATGTCGGGACGGTGGACGCCTATTGGAAGGCCAATATCGACCTGACCGGGTTCAGCCCGGATCTGGACCTTTGGGACCGTACTTGGCCAATCTGGACCTATTCCGAGTCCGTACCCCCAGCAAAGTTCATCCACAACGAGGAAAAGCGCCGTGGATCGGCAGTCTCGTCTTTGGTGTCGGGCGGATGCATCATTTCGGGTACGGAAATCCACAACTCGCTGCTGTTCACGCAGGTGCACACAAACTCATTTGCGGTTCTCGATCACGTGGTGGCGTTGCCCTACGTGAACGTCGCCCGCTCGGCCCGGCTGCGCAACGCGGTGATCGACCGCGGTGTGCAGATCCCCGAAGGTTTGGTGGTCGGCGAGGATCCGGTCGAAGACGCAAAATGGTTCCGCGTCTCGGACGGTGGCGTCACGCTGATCACCCAGCCTATGCTGGACCGGAGGGCCGCCAGCGCATGACTCGCGTCCTGTCGGTGGCCTCGGAATGTGTCCCGCTGGTCAAGACCGGCGGGCTGGCGGACGTTGCGGGCGCCCTGCCTGCGGCGGTTGCTGCGCACGGCGTTGACATGGCGACGCTTATCCCGGGCTACCCTGCCGTGATTGCGCACCCGTCACTGTCGCTCACCGCAACGGCCGACCTTGGCCCGATGTTCGGCGGCCCGGCGAGGGTGATGTCGGGCCAACTGGGCGAGCGGATGGTCCACGTGCTGGATGCGCCGCACCTCTATGATCGACCGGGCAACATCTATCTGGGCGCGGACGGCAAGGACTGGCCCGACAACCCGCAGCGGTTTGCGGCCCTGTGCCAGACTGCGGCATTGATCGCGGATCAGGGACTCGCCGGTTGGCGGCCCGACGCGCTGCACCTGCACGACTGGCAGGCCGGGCTGACCCCGGTTTATCTGGCACAGCGCGGGGCGACCGCGCGGACCGGCACCCTGATCACCGTCCACAACATTGCCTTCCAGGGCCTGGCACCGGCTTCGATGCTGGGCTCCCTGGATCTGCCAAGGTCGGGGTTTCAGCCCGAGGGGTTCGAGTACTTTGGCCAGATCAGCGCGCTGAAGGCCGGTCTGATCTGGTCGGACCGGATCTCGACTGTCAGCCCGACCTATGCCCGCGAATTGATGAGCCCCCAATTCGGTATGGGACTGGATGGCGTTCTGAGAAACCGTCGCGCGGATCTGGTGGGCATACTCAATGGCATCGACGAGGATCTCTGGACCCCGCGCTACAAGACCCCGCGCGGCAAGGCCCGGTATACCGCTGCCTTGCGCGCCGAGACGGGCCTGCCCGACACGGACGGGCCGCTTTGCGTGGTGGTGTCCCGCCTGACGGAACAAAAGGGGCTGGACATGCTGCTGGATGCCCTGCCTGTCCTGCTGGAGGGCGGTGGACAGCTTGCGCTGCTGGGCAGTGGCGACGCCCGTCTGGAAGCGGCCTTTCGCGACGCCGCACAACGCCATCCCGGCGTCTGGGTGCGGATCGGATATGACGAGGGTCTGGCCCGGCGTCTGATCGAAGGGGGCGATGCCATCCTTGTCCCCTCGCGGTTCGAACCCTGCGGCCTTACCCAGATGTACGGCCTGCGCTTCGGCACGCTGCCCGTGGTTGCGTTGACCGGGGGGCTTGCCGACACGGTCATCCCCGCATCACCCGCCGCCCGGGCCAAGGGCGTGGCCACGGGATTTCAGTTCTTCCCGGTGGACCAGCCCTCGCTCGAAGCCGAGCTTCTGCGCCTGGTCCGTCTGTTCGGCGATCGCGATGCCTGGGCCCGGATGCAGCGCAACGCCATGGCGCAGGATGTCGGATGGGATGCGTCGGCCGCGCACTATGCGCAGCTCTACATGGATATCGCAAAGACCTCATGACCTCCGCTCCCTCGATCACCGCTGGCCGGGCCGCGCCGCTGGGCGCCACGTTCGACGGGGAGGGCGTGAACTTCGCCGTTTTCTCGCAACATGCGACGCGGATCGAGTTGTGTTTGTTTTCGGACGACGGTCGCACCGAACTCCACCGCATTACACTGCCGGAACGCGATGGGGACGTTTGGCATGGATATATATCCGGTCTGACTCAGGGTCAGAACTATGCCTACCGGGCCCATGGCCCCTATGCCCCACGCCAGGGTCATCGGTTCAACGCCAATAAGCTGCTGTTGGATCCCTATGCGCGCCGATTGACCGGCCATCCGGTCTGGCATGATGCGCTGATGGGCTATACGGCCGGGGCGGCGGATGGGGATCTGTCGTTTGATACCCGCGACAGCGCGCCCTACATGCCCCGTTGCGTGGTCGAGGATCCAAGGCGCGACTGGCCAGATACGGCGCCTGATACCCCCATAGCCGAAACCATCATCTACGAAGCCCACGTCAAGGGGATGACAGCCACCCGCGATGATGTCCCCGACCCTGGCACATTCCGCGCAATGGCTTCGGACCCGGTTCTGGACCACATCACCCGATTGGGCATCACCACTATCGAGTTGCTGCCCGTCCAGGCCTTTCTGAACGACCGCTTTCTGGTCGAAAAGGGCCTGAAGAACTACTGGGGCTATCAGACGCTTGGTTTCTTCGCCCCCGATCCGCGATACCTGTCCGGCGGTGATATTGCGGAATTCCAGCAAATGGTCGCACGGTTCCATACCGCCGGGATCGAGGTCATTCTGGACGTCGTCTACAACCACACCTGCGAGGGGGACCACACCGGGCCGACCCTGTCCTTTCGGGGTTTGGACAACCGCGCCTATTATCGCCTGGCAGACCACGATGCCCGGGTTTACATCAACGACACCGGCACCGGAAACACGCTGAACGTGGACCACCCCATGGTGCTGCGGATGATCCTGGACAGCCTGCGATACTGGGTCGAGGTGATGCATGTCGACGGGTTCCGCTTTGACCTGTGCGCCGCACTTGGCCGAACGCCACGGGGGTTCGAACCGGGCGCCGCGTTCTTCGATGCGATCCGGCAGGACCCGGTGCTGACCCGGGTCAAACTGATTGCAGAACCCTGGGACATCGGGCCAGGAGGGTATCAACTGGGGGCCTTTCCCCCGCCGTTTTTGGAATGGAATGACAAGTATCGCGACGGAGTTCGGCAGTTCTGGCGCGGCGATCAGGGACAGGTGCCGGTGCTGGCGGACCGGCTGACCGGATCCGCGCTGCAGTTTGACCATTCAGGCCGACCCGCGACTTCTTCGGTCAACATGATCACCGCCCATGACGGGTTCACGCTGGCCGATCTGGTGTCCTATTCCCAGAAACACAATCACGCCAATGGCGAAGGCAATCGCGACGGCCACGACAACAATCATTCGGACAACATGGGGCAAGAGGGGCCGACCGATGACCCCGAGATCGCTGCTGCCAGGGCGCGCAGGCGGCGCAACCTGATGGCAACGCTGCTTTTGTCGCAGGGCACGCCAATGATCCTGGGCGGGGACGAATTTGGAAATTCGCAGGGCGGGAACAACAACGCCTACGCGCAGGACAATGCGACCGGGTGGCTGGATTGGCAAACCCGGGATGCCGAGTTCGAGGCCTTCACCGCCGCGCTGGTCGCTTTTCGCAAGGCCCATCCGATCCTGCGCCAAAAGCGGTTTCTGCATGCGCGCGAGCGTGTCATCGACGGTGTCGAGGACCTGTTCTGGCGGCGTGCGGATGGCACCATCATGACGTCCCAGGACTGGGCCAACCCGGACCTGAAACTGCTGTGCGCCGAAATGCGAACCGCCTCGGGAACACCGGCCTACAGCGCGTCCGAAGCTGCAGTTTTCCTGGTCTTCAATGCTGGCGACGAATCTGAGGTTACTCTGCCCAAAGCGCCCGAGGGTACCCGCTGGTTACGCTGCGTGGACACGGCGACGTCCGATCCGGGTCCTTGGCTGGAAACCGGTCCGAACGCACTGATTGCAGGCCGCTCGGTCTGCGCGCTGACCCAGGAACCGCAGAAATGACCACCGCGCTGGCGGCCCTTGGGCGGCGTATGGGGATTCAGGCGGCGTATCGGGATCTGTCAGGCGCAACGCATGAAACCCCGCCCGAGACGCAACGCGCACTGCTGTTTGCCATGGGTTTGGATGTGCCGACCGAAGCCGCAGCAGAACAGCACAAGCAGAGCGTCGAGACCCGGGATCTCAGCAGGCTTCTGCCAAGTTGGGTGGTTTGCGAGGCCGATAGCCGTCCCACCTTGGACATTCCTGCAGCCGCCGACTGGACCCTGACACGCGAAGACGGCACCGAAATCTCTGGTCGGGGGGGAGACATGTTGCCCAAGCTGCCGCTGGGCCGACACCGCCTGACGCTGGGGGCCCACGACACATGGCTTCTCTGCGCGCCACCAATACTGCCCTTGCCGCCGCGTTGCTGGGGACTTGCGGCGCCGCTTTATGGCTTGCGCGCGCCGCAGGTTGGAGGGATTGGCACCTATCGTGACCTGGGGCTGCTGGCAAAAGGCCTTGGGCGTGCTGGCGCCGCGTTTCTTGGGATCAATCCGGTTCACGCCGGGTTTCCGACCGACGCCACCGCCTTCAGCCCGTATGCCCCGTCCCATCGCGGGCGTCTGAACGTCCTGCATATCGATACCGGCGGAGCCAGCGCCGAGACGGGCCGCCTGATAGACTACGCACGTGCCATCCCGCACAAGATGGAGGCCCTCCGCCAAGCGTTTGCAGCACGCACAGACGATCCCGGCTTTGACCGGTTTGCAAGCCGGGAAGGTGCGCCGCTACAAATCTTTGCGCTTCACCAGGCCCTGTCCGAACAGCTTGGCCCTTTCTGGCCCGACTGGCCCATCGCCAGCCGGGATCCGGCAACAGCAATGGCGGCACATGCGGATGCTGTGCGCGACGAGACGCTGTTCCACACCTGGCTACAATACAAAGCCGAGTGTCAGCTTGCCGAGGCGGCCGAAGCCGCCCGGTCAGGCGGGATGGGAATTGGACTCTACCTCGATCTGGCGGTGGGGACGCACCCCGCCGGGGCCGAAACCTGGGAGGATCCAACCAGATACGCGCGCGGGGTATCGTTGGGCGCACCACCCGACGCGTTTTCACCCGAGGGGCAGACTTGGGGCCTGGCACCCATGGTACCCCACGTGATGGAGGCGGACGGTTTCGCGGCACTGGCACAAACGCTGGCTCGGCAAATGCAATTCGGCGGACTGCTTCGGATCGACCACATCCTGGGGTTCGAACGGGCGTTCTGGGTGCCTGAAACCGGCGAGGCGGGTGCTTATGTTGCGATGCCGCGCGCTGCCATGCTGGCAGTTGCCCGAATCGAGGCCGCGCGTGCAGGGGCAACAATCGTGGGCGAAGATCTGGGCAATGTGCCCGATGGCCTGCGCGAAGAACTGGCAGTCTCTGGGATTTTGGGCTGCCGCGTCGCAATGTTCGAGCATGGCGACACGCAAGGATTCCGCGACCCCAAAACATACGGCGAGCGGACTATCGCCAGTTTCGGCACCCACGACCTGCCCACATGGATCGGATGGCGCGCCAGTGCGGATATCGCCGCACGCCAGAACCTGGGGCATGTGGGCGCCGACGCCGCAGACACAATGCGGTCGCAGCGCGACCGGCAGGTTGGGGATTTCGACGCCGCGACGGGGGACACCTCGGGCCGTGCACCTGCGATGTTCGAATTCCTCGCATCAGCCGATTCTCGTCTGGTCTGCCTGCAGGCCGAGGATATACTTGGTCAAAAGGACCAGCCCAATCTGCCCGGCACAATACATGAATACCCGAACTGGCGCCGTCGACTTGGACCTGGGCCCGAGGACCTTGCGCGCGACGCCACAATCGGGGCAACTGCTGCTATCATGAAGCGGCACGGACGATAGGAGAGCGGGATGAGCATCCTGACGGTCGACACAACACCCATCGACGGGCAAAAGCCCGGCACTTCGGGGCTGCGCAAGAAGACCAGGGTTTTTCAGGGTCATCACTATCTGGAGAACTATATCCAGGCGGTCTGGAACGGGATCGGAGGTGTCGAAGACAAGACGCTGGTTCTGGGCGGGGACGGCCGGTACTTCAACGATCGCGCGGCGCAAGTGGTGCTGCGCATGGCCGCGGCAAGTGGCGCGCGCAAGGTGATTGTCGGCCAGCGCGGCATCCTGTCGACCCCCGCAGCCTCGAACCTGATCCGTATTCGTGGAGCGGACGGCGGCATCATCCTGTCCGCCAGCCACAATCCCGGCGGCCCGGATGGCGA
Organism: uncultured Oceanibium sp.; assembly: GCA_964459085.1. Classification (GTDB taxonomy): domain Bacteria; phylum Pseudomonadota; class Alphaproteobacteria; order Rhodobacterales; family Rhodobacteraceae; genus Halovulum. The sequence continues at coordinate 7,679 of CAYWND010000076.1, forward strand.
CTTTGGCGTGAAGTTCAACGGCGCCAATGGCGGCCCCGCGGCCGAAGACGTCTCGAACAGGATCTACGAGGCGTCCGGCAGTGTTCATCACTACCGGATCGTCGAAGGACCGGATGTGGATCTGGAGGTCATCGGCACCAGCGATCTGGCAGGTATGGAAGTCGAGGTGGTCGACCCTGTGGCGGACTATGCCGAGCTTATGGCAAGCCTGTTCGATTTCGATGCCATCGCAGGCCTGTTCTCAGGCGGCTTTCGGATCCGGTTCGATGCCATGCACGCAGTCACGGGGCCTTATGCACACGCGATCCTCGAAGACCGTCTTGGCGCTGCCCCGGGTAGCGTCGTCAACGGCACGCCCTCACCGGACTTTGGCAACGGACATCCTGACCCGAACCCTATTTGGGCGCGGGATCTGATGGAGACGATGATGGGTGCGGACGCCCCCGATTTCGGTGCTGCATCGGATGGCGATGGCGACCGCAATATGATCGTCGGGCACGGCATTTACGTCACGCCCTCGGACAGCCTGGCGGTTCTGGCGGCCAATGCGACCCTGGTCCCGGCCTACCACGAAGGGCTTGCCGGTGTAGCCCGGTCCATGCCGACATCAGGCGCTGTGGATCGCGTGGCCGAAGCACTTGGGATCACGTGCTACGAAACACCGACGGGCTGGAAATTCTTCGGCACGTTGCTGGATGCCGGACGCGCCACCCTATGCGGCGAGGAAAGCGCAGGGACGGGTTCCGATCACGTGCGCGAGAAAGATGGCCTTTGGGCGGTGCTGTTCTGGCTGAACATCCTCGCCCAGCGCCAGCAACCGGTCGCGCAGATCCTTAGTGATCACTGGGCCAAATACGGCCGGAACTACTATTCCCGGCACGATTACGAGGATGTCGACAGCGCGGCTGCAAACACGCTGATGGAAGGGCTGCGCGCACGGCTGCCGGGGTTGGCAGGAACTGTGGCCGCCGGCCAGACAGTGACCCACGCGGACGAGTTTGCCTATGTCGATCCGGTGGACGGGTCCAAGGCCTCGGGCCAGGGGATACGACTGTCGCTGGATGGAGGAGGGCGGATTGTCTTTCGGCTGTCGGGAACGGGAACTCAGGGCGCCACGTTGCGCGTCTATCTCGAACGGCTCGAAACCGATCCGCAGGCCATGGATCAGGATCCGGCCACGGCGCTGGCCCCGATTATTGCCGCGGCTGAAGAGATCGCCCAAATCCGGCACCATACCGGACGCACCGCGCCGGATGTGATTACCTAAACCGCATTTATTGGCACCCCCCGGGTATTCGCACGAACGGCGAGACCGGTTGCAACACCGCTCTTGCTGGCGCTACATCACTAGCGGGGGAATCGCGGCCAAGGGGCAACCTGATCATCAAGTGATCGGCCCTGAACGCCCGTTTCGGAATGGGAAAGGATCGCACAAGATGACAACGATAAGACTGACCGCCGCACAGGCCCT
>CAYWND010000077.1:0-9139 GCA_964459085.1 uncultured Oceanibium sp.
CGGTCAGTGCTCTGAACTGTGCGGTAAAGACCACGCTTACATGCCGATCACGGTCAAGGTCGTCTCGCAGGAACGCTACGCCCAGTGGATCGAAAATTCCGGTGGTGAGCTTTCGGCAAGCGTTCAGCCCCGCATCACGGTTGCTGCGGCAGACTGATCCCTACGATGTCCGACGCCAGCCTGACACCACAAACGCACCCGAACGAGGCGCAGTTCGGCGACTATGTCGAGCTGCTGAAGCCGCGTGTGATGCGTCTGGTGATCTTTACGGCTGCGGTCGGAATGCTGGTCGCACCGGTTCCGGTGCACCCCGTGATTGCGGTGGCCACGATCATCTGCATCGCGGTCGGCGCGGGCGCGTCCGGGGCGCTGAACATGTGGTGGGACCGGGACATTGACGCGGTGATGGGCCGGACGGCCAGGCGGCCGATCCCATCAGGCCGCGTGACCGCGGACGAGGCGTTGGCCATCGGTCTGACGCTGAGCGTTCTGTCCGTAATGCTGCTGTTTCTGTTCGGCAACGCGATCGCGGCGGGTTTGCTGGCCTTCACCATCTTTTTCTATGCGGTTATCTACTCGATGTGGCTGAAACGGGCGACCCCTCAGAACATCGTTATCGGCGGCGCGGCTGGCGCGTTTCCCCCGATGATCGGCTGGGCTGTGGCGACCGGCGGCGTCAGCGTCGAAAGCGTTCTGATGTTCGCGTTGATCTTTTTGTGGACGCCTCCCCATTTCTGGGCTTTGGCCCTGTTCCGCAATCACGACTACCAGAACGCGCAGGTGCCCATGCTGCCGGTTGTGGCCGGTACGCGGGCGACACGAAATCAAGTGCTCGTATACAGTGCCATCCTGGCCCCAGCGGCAATCCTGCCAGCGTTCACAGCAGTTGGCGGGCCGGTATACCTGGCTGCTGCGCTGGTGTTGAACGCGCTTTTCCTGAAAGGCGCGTGGGAGATCTGGCGCCGCGATGACGCGCAGGCAGCGGCGGACAAGTTTCGGGTCGAAAAGCGGTTCTTCGGCTTTTCGATCGCGTACCTGTTCCTGCATTTCGTCGTGCTTCTGCTGGAAGAAGTGCTGCGCGCCTTTTCGCTTAGCCCCGCTGGCTGGCCGGTGCTGCTATGAGTGGGCGGGCAAAGAATGGCCTGATGGGCGAGGGCCACGAGATCTACACCCGCCGCAAGGGACGGAACCTGGCATTGGGTGGTGTCTTGGCGGGCGTGGTCCTGATGATCTTTGCCGTCACCATCGTGAAACTGGCCGATGGCGTCGAAATCCGCGGTTTCGATCACACGTTCGAAACCACACCAGGAGGCATCGTTAGCGAATGAGCGAGCGGACAAATAGTGCTGTTGCGGTGAAACTGGTTGGTGTGGTGGCCGTCATGGCCTCGCTCAGCTTTGCCGCCGTGCCGTTCTATGACTGGTTCTGCCGGGTCACCGGTTATGGGGGAACCACCGATACCGCGGCCGACGCTTCGGACACGATCCTGGATCAGACGATCAACGTTCGGTTCGACGCATCGCTGGAACGCGGCATGCCGTGGGAGTTCAAACCGGTCGAGACCGAGGTCGAGCTGCGCATCGGCGAAACCGGGCTTGCTTTTTACGAGGCCTACAATCCCACCGACAAACCGATCGCGGGAACCGCGTCGTTCAATGTCGCGCCCTACAGTGCAGGCGGGTATTTCACCAAGATCGACTGCTTCTGTTTCCAGATGCAGGTGCTGGAGCCGGGTCAGCGGGTGCAGATGCCGGTGACCTTTTACGTAGATCCGGAAATCGTGGCGGATGCCGAGGCGAAGTTTGCCCACACCATCACGCTTTCCTATACCTTTTATGAAACCGAGCTTCCCGAAGAGGAAGTGACTGAACTGGCCGAACCGGCCGGATCCGTCCAGGACGGATAGGACCCAGGGGACAGACGCCATGGCGCACGAAAAAAACCACGACTACCATATCCTGAACCCCTCGATTTGGCCCTTCCTGGGCGGGGTCGGTGCGTTCATCATGCTGCTTGGGGCAGTGCTGCTATTCCACGACTACGGTCCATGGGTCGCGCTGATCGGATTGGCCTTGGTTCTGTACGTGATGTACGCTTGGTGGTCCGAGGTCGTGCACGAAAGCCGTGTCGGCGACCACACGCCTGTCGTTCGGATCGGCCTGCGGATGGGCTTTATCATGTTCATCATCTCCGAGGTGATGTTCTTCTCGGCCTGGTTCTGGTCCTTCTTCAAACACGCCATGTACCCCATGGACCCCGCCGGGCAGAGCCCGATCGTAGACGGGGTCTGGCCGCCTGCCGGGATTGAGACGTTTGATCCGTGGCACCTGCCGCTGATCAACACGCTGATCCTGCTGTGTTCCGGTTGTGCTGCAACCTGGGCGCACCACGCGCTGGCACATGACAATGACCGCGAGGGGCTGAAATGGGGTTTGATCCTTGCGATCGCGCTGGGTGTGCTGTTCACTGCCTTCCAGGCATATGAATACATCCATGCGGCGTTTGGCTTCTCGGGCAACATTTACGGTGCCAACTTCTTCATGGCGACCGGGTTCCACGGCTTCCACGTGATCGTCGGCACGATCTTCCTGTTTGTCTGTCTGATGCGGGTGCTCAAGGGGCATTTCACACCGGAAAAACATATCGGGTTCGAAGCCGCTGCCTGGTATTGGCATTTTGTTGACGTTGTGTGGCTATTTCTCTTCTTTGCCGTCTACATCTGGGGCGCCTGAGGGACATCAATATAGGGGTGGGTCCCGTGACCGGAGGACCCGTCTATGGACCACCCCTATGCCGAACTCCCACAAAAAGCGTTCTGGAAACCTGCGGTCGCTGACCGGTACCCGGAGCAGATTGCGGATCTTTGGGACCCGGCGTTTCACTTGCGCAAGCGCCACAAGGTGGCGACGTTCGGGTCTTGCTTTGCACAACATATCAGCCGCGCGCTCAGGCGCGCGGGATATGGCTGGATCGACGCAGAACCCTTGCCGTCATTCGTTCCCACGGACGATGCCGCCCGTCTGAACTACGGCGTCTATTCAGCCCGAACCGGCAACATCTATACATGCGCGGACCTGCGCCAATGGCTTGGCTGGGCTGCGGGCGATGCGTCCGCCCCGGCAGAAGCATGGCACAAGGACGGGCGGGTCTTTGATCCGTTTCGCCCCGCGATCGAACCCGGAGGTTTTGCATCTGTGGAAGAGATGCAGAACAGTCGGCGCGCGACCATCGATGCGTTGAGGGACGCGGTCGAGCGGGCGGACTTGTTTGTCTTTACCATGGGCCTGACCGAAAGCTGGCGGAACCGCGACGGATACAGCTATGCCATGTGCCCCGGCACGCTGGCAGGGTCATTCGATTCCGAACTGCACCATTTCCACAACGACGATGCGGCCTCGGCGGGCGAGGATTTGCGCCACGCGCTAAAGATCCTGCGACGCCTGAACCCCAAGATCCGCGTTTTGCTGACCGTATCTCCGGTGCCTCTGACGGCAACGGCCAGCGGCCAGCACGTCCTGACCGCCACCACCTATTCCAAATCCGTTCTGCGCGCAGTCGCCGGACAGACCGCGGACCGATTTGGATATGTCGACTACTTCCCGTCCTACGAGATCATCACCTCGCCGCCATTTGGTGGCCGATATTTCATGCCCAACAAGCGGTCGGTCGCACAGGAAGGCGTGGACTTTGTGATGAGCGTCTTTCTGTCCTCGCTGGAGCGCAAGTTCGGCGCCGAGGTCGAACCGAAGGCGGTATCCCCAGCACGTCCGGTGCGGAAAGCTGCAGTATCGACCCGGTCGGACGACCTGGTTTGCGAGGAAGAAATGCTCTCGGCCTTTGGATAGCACCCATGCGTATAGCGATTGTCGGCAATTCTCACCTGGCGGCGCTGCGCCGCGCACTTTCAAATCGCCGGTTCGTGCCGGATGGCGTGGATCTGGTCCTGTTCGGGGAACCTGGCCGCGGATTTTTCGACATGGCGTTCCGGGACGGCGTACTGCACCTGCCGGACCGCGAGTTCGTCAAGCGGACGACCGACGGGCGTTACGCCGATCTGCCTGTGGCCGAGTTTGACGCGATTGTCTTCCATGGCGGGATCGAAAATCTGTCGGGACTGATGCTGAAACTGGCGAACAGCGGTACCCGTGCCGCTGGGCTGTCGACCGCCGCGCTGGCGATGCTGGCCAAGACTTGGATGGATCATTGCGTGCCCTACCATGCCGTGCGCCAGGTTCGGGCCGCTGTCGGTGCGCCGGTGATCGTGTCCGCCACACCGCTGTTTTCCGCGCAGTCGCGCAGGTTCGACGGCACAACGATGGAAAAGGTTGATCCGATAGCGTTGCGGTCCCCGGTGCTCTCGCGGTTTGCCGTCGACGGGATCAGCTATCTGCCGCAACCGGCGGAGACCCTGGACGGGAGCTATACCCGGCCCGAGTTTTCGGTGGCGACCGAGGTTATCAAGGGCCGCACCGACCGGGCAGCACAAGACGCCGACATTCAGCACATGAGCGACGTCTATGGCGCCCTGGTGCTGCAGGACATCGCGGCCTTGCTGGCCCGCAAGGCCGCCGCATAGGGACCGCGCCCATGTGTCGCCTTCTGCCGCAACCTCACGCCATGAGATACGGTCGGCATGAAACGCTATGTCGTACCGTTGATCCTGGGGCTGGGGGGGACCGCGATACTGGTGACCCTTGCCATATGGCAGGTCCAGCGCCTGGCCTGGAAAGAAGCCTTGATCGCCGAAATCAGCGCGCGGATCTCGGACGATCCGGTGCCGCTGCCGGATGCGCCCGAGAAGGCGCGGGATGCCTACCTTCCGGTCGCGGTCACGGGGCAGCTGGGCGCGCAGGAGTTGCATGTCCTCACATCGACCAAGTTCGAGGGGCCCGGATTTCGGGTCATATCGGCGCTTGAGGCCGCCGATGGGCGCCGGGTTCTGGTCGATCGCGGCTATATCCCTGAGGTCGACAAACCACTCGAGCGTCCGGGCGGCAGTCAGGATATCATCGGCAATCTGATCTGGCCGAACGAGACCGACATGTTCACACCCGACCCGAACCTGGATCGGAACATCTGGTTTGCCCGCAATGTGGAGACGATGGCGGCCGCGCTGAACACAGAACCGTTGATGATCGCCGCGCGCAGCCCCACGGGCACGCCCGGCCCCAGACCAATGCCAGTGACAGTCAACCTGCCGAACAACCATCTGCAATACGCCATCACCTGGTCGCTTTTGGCCTGCCTGTGGCTGGCGATGACGGGGTATCTGTTGTACCGGATACGCCGAAACACGATCTGAACAGCGGACACGTCAAATGCGTTATATCTCTACCCGTGGCTCTGCGCCCGCGCTGAGTTTCGAGGATGCCATGTTGTCCGGGTTGGCCCGCGACGGTGGCCTCTATGTCCCCGAGACCTGGCCCAGTCTTGGCCGGGACCAGATCGCAGGTTTCGCGGGGATGACTTATGAAGAGGTCGCGTTTGCGGTTATGCGCCCCTTCATTGGCGAGACCTTCACCGATGCCGAGTTCCGCGAGATCATTTCGCGCGCCTATGCGGGTTTCGGTCACGCGGCGCGCTGCCCGATCAAGCAACTGGACCACAACCATTTCCTGGTGGAGCTGTTTCACGGCCCAACACTGGCCTTCAAGGATGTGGCGATGCAGCTGATCGGGCAGATGTTCCAGGTCTCGCTGGGTCGCGCCGGGCGCCGGATCACGATTGTCGGCGCAACCAGCGGCGATACCGGATCCGCGGCGATAGAGGCGTTTCGCGGGTTGGATACCGCGGATGTCTTTATCCTCTATCCGCATGGCCGGGTGTCCGAGGTGCAGCGCCGACAGATGACCACGCCGGTCGAAAGCAACGTTCATGCCATCGCGGTCGAGGGTGATTTTGATGACTGCCAGGCCCGGCTGAAGGATATGTTCAATGACCACGACTTCCGGGACAAGATTGGCCTGGCGGGGGTCAACTCGATCAACTGGGCACGGGTATTGGCGCAAGTTGTGTACTACTTTACAGCCGCAGTGGCGCTGGGCGCGCCGCATCGCCCGGTCAGCTTCTGCGTGCCTACTGGCAATTTCGGCGACATCTTTGCGGGCTATGTGGCCAAGCGCATGGGTCTGCCTATTGACCGGCTGGTCGTCGCGACGAACCAGAACGACATCCTGCACCGGACGATCTCGACCGGGGACCACCGCAAGGAGGGGGTGCGGCCGTCGATCAGCCCGTCCATGGACATTCAGGTCAGTTCCAATTTTGAACGCCTGATCTTTGACATCTATGACCGCGAAGCGGGTGCTGTTCGGCAATTGATGGATGACCTCAAGGCCGGAGGCTACAGGCTGAGCCAGGGGGCAATGGAGCGGCTGAGTGCCGAGTTTTCGTCGGGGCGCGCCTCGGAAGAAGAAACCACCAAGGCGATTGCACGGACGCTGACACAAACGGGCGAGTTGGTCTGCCCGCACACCGCGGTGGGTATAAAGGTTGCCGAGGCGTTGCCGAAAAGCGATATCCCGATGATCACGCTGGCCACGGCGCATCCGGCCAAGTTCCCTGACGCGGTCGAGGCGGCAACTGGCATCCGGCCCGCGTTGCCGCCGCGTATGGCGGACCTGCATGACCGGCCCGAGCGTCTGACGCGGGTACCAAATGACCTTGCAGCCCTGCAAGCCTTCGTGGCAGAAAATCGGGCATGACAGTCCAGACTCACCGCCTTGAAAACGGTCTGCGGATCGTGACTGAACACATGCCGGGCCTGGCCAGCGCCTCGATCGGGATCTGGGTGACGGCAGGCTGCCGCAATGAAGAGGTCCATCAGAACGGCATCGCGCATTTCCTGGAGCATATGGCGTTCAAAGGCACCGAGACGCGGTCAGCGCTGCAGATCGCCGAGGCGATCGAGGATGTGGGCGGCTATATCAATGCCTATACCAGCCGCGAGATGACGGCCTATTACGCACGCGTCCTGTCGGGGGATGTGCCCCTGGCGCTGGATGTGATCGCGGACATCCTGGTCAACCCGGTTCTGGACGCCCACGAGATCGAAACGGAACGGGGTGTGATCCTGCAGGAAATAGGCCAGGCTCATGACACGCCCGACGATATTATCTTTGACTGGCTGCAAGAGGTCAGCTTTCCAGGCCAAAGCATGGGTCGCCCGATCCTTGGGCCGCCTGAGCGGGTCTCGGCCTTTCAGCGCGAGGATCTTCGCAGCTTTATCGGTACCCATTACGGCCCCGGACAGATGATCCTGGCCGCGGCTGGCGATGTGGATCACGACCGCATTGTGGAGCAGGCGGAAACCCTGCTTGGGGGGCTGGCGGCACATCCGTCCCCGTCGCCAGAACCGGCAGTCTACTCGGGCGGCGAGCGGCGGGTGGTCAAGGACCTGGAACAGGCGCATTTCGCCTTGAGCCTGGAAAATCCGGGCTACAGAGACCCACGGTTGTATACTGCGCAGCTGTACTCAGGGGTTATGGGCGGCGGCATGTCCTCGCGCCTATTCCAGGAAGTCCGCGAACGACGCGGGCTGTGCTATACAATCTTTGCGCAAAGCGCACCTTACGCGGATAGTGGCGCATTGATGATCTATGCCGGAACAGGCGGCGATACGATCGGCGAGTTGTCGAAAGTCGTTGCTGACGAGATGCGCAGACTGCCCGACACCCTGACGGATCAGGAATTGTCACGTGCGCGTGCACAAATGAAGGCTGGAATGCTGATGGGGCTCGAGAGTCCTGCAGGTCGGTGCGAACGGTTGGCGCGAATGACCGCGATCTGGGACCGGGTCCCCACGTTAGAAGAAACCGTCGCCAGGATCGATGCCGTATCGCGGCAGGACGTGGCGGCATTCGGATCCGCGCTTTGCGAAACAGGTCGCCCGGCGTTGGCCCTCTATGGCCCTGTGGCCGAAGCCCCCGATCACCAGGCGCTGCAGGCGCGGCTGGCGGCCTAAGACAGGAGCGACCCGTGTTCCGTCGGCGTCCGCAGATCGAGATCCTGACGGAGCGCCTGCTGCTGCGCCTTCCCGAGATGCGTGACCACACAGCCTGGGTTGCCCTGCGCAAGACCTCGGCGGATTTCCTGCGCCCGTGGGAACCCGTGCGCGACACTGACCAGCACAGCCGCCGCGCTTTTCGCAATCGCGTGTATTGGGCGCAAAGGGCCAGCGATCAGGGCAAAGGCCTGCCGCTGCTGATATTTCAGCGCGCTGACGGCGTTCTGGTGGGTGGCATCACCTTGGACAATATCCGCAAGGGCCCCGCGCAATCCGGCACCGTGGGCTACTGGGTTGGAGAGGCGCACACACGACAGGGGTATATGCGCGAGGCGTTAGAGGCGCTTGTCAATCACGGGTTCACCAGATTGGGTCTGAGCCGGATCGAGGCCGCCACACTGCCCGAGAATTCGGCCAGCCGCGCGTTGTTGGAAAAAACCGGGTTCAAATACGAAGGTGTGGCGCAAAGCTATCTGCAGATCGCAGGCCGCTGGCGGACGCATGTGATGTATGCCAATCTCAGGAATGATCGCCGCGGGCGTGCAGACTAGACGCCCGGGATTGGGTCTGTTCCTCTGGACATAAGTCACGCAGCGCTATGTGACTCAACCAACAGCCCAAGCCGGAGGATGTGATGCGCGTGTTCAATACGACCCTAGCCGCGATTTTTTTGTGCTTGACCACTGTGTCCTGGGCCGCTGCGCAGAACCTGCAAAGTCACTGTATCGCCCTGGTCGATAACGAGTTTTCCGACATCCGCTTTGCTGCCTTCGGCGAAGGACTGACGCCCGAAGACGTCAAGATCACCTATATCGACCACTCGATGTATTTGATTGAGACCCCGACGGGCCGGGGCATCGTGACGGACTACAACGGTTTGGGTGGCAGCATCGTTCCCGATGTCGTGACGATGAACAATGCGCATTCCAGCCACTGGACGGCTGTTCCCCACCCGGAAATCGAGCATGTATTGCGCGGCTGGGGCGACGGTGTCACCCCGGCGGACCACCGGCTGACCCTGGATGACGAGGTTTTGATCCGCAACGTCACCACCGACATCCGGTCGTCCTATACCGGTCAGACAGCGGATGGGAACTCGATCTTTATCATCGAGGTTGCAGGCCTTTGCATCGG
>CAYWND010000078.1:0-9092 GCA_964459085.1 uncultured Oceanibium sp.
ACCGACGCCACGTCCCCTACCTGTGGTTCTACGCGCTCGGGTACTTCGTGATCCTGGAGGCCATGCTGGTCGCTGCGGTCGCGATCATCAAACACGCCAACCCGTGCGGCGTGGCGCGCGGCGGATCGCTGCTGGAGGCCTATCGCGCGGCCTATGACTGCGACCGGACCTCGGCCTTTGGCGGGATCGTGGCGCTGAACCAGGATCTGGACGCTGAAACCGCTCAGGCGATCTGCGAGATCTTTACCGAGGTGGTGATCGCGCCGGGCGTGACCGGCACCGCGCTGGAGGTGTTCGCGGCCAAGCCGAACCTGCGGCTGCTGACCACCGGCGGCCTGCCGGACCCCTATGCGGTCGGGCGGGCCTGGCGGCAGGTCTCGGGCGGTTTTCTGGTGCAGGACCGCGATGGCGGCCATGTCTCGGCCGACACGCTGCGGGTCGTCACCCGGCGCGCGCCCGAGCCTTCGGAAATGGCGGATATGATGTTCGCCTGGCGGGTGGCCAAGCACGTGAAATCGAACGCCATCGTCTATGCCCGGGACGGGGCGACGGTGGGCATCGGCGCGGGCCAGATGAGCCGCGTGGACAGTGCCCGCATCGCCGCACGCAAGGCCGCCGACATGGTCGAGGTGGTCGGCTTGCCGGGTCGCCCGACCGAGGGGGCCGCGATGGCCTCGGACGCGTTCTTTCCGTTCGCGGACGGTCTGGAAGCGGCAATCGAGGCGGGTGCGACGGCAGTCATTCAGCCCGGCGGATCGAAACGCGATGACGAGGTGATCGCAGCGGCCGACCGGGCCGGGCTGGCCATGGTTTTCACCGGCCAGCGGCATTTCCGGCATTAGGCGGATGCGGCGCCCGATTTCCCTGATGATCCTGATCGCGGTGGCGATCATCGTGCTGGATCGCATCACCAAGCTGTGGGTGGTCGAGTGGATGGATCTCAAGACCGTTCTGGTGATCGACGTGATGCCGCCGTTCCTGCGGTTCGTCATGGCCTGGAACACCGGCATCAACTTTGGTCTGTTCGGCGGCGGGTCCGATGGCGCGCGCTGGACGCTGATCGCGATTGCGCTGGTGATCTCGGTCGCGGTTGCGATCTGGGCGGCACGGTCGGGTCAGGTGCTGATCGGGATTTTGTCGGGGCTGGTGATCGGCGGTGCGCTGGGCAATGTCTGGGACCGGCTGACCTATGGCGCTGTCGCGGATTTCCTGAACATGAGCTGCTGCGGGATCAACAACCCGTATGCGTTCAACGTGGCGGACATCTCGATTTTCGCGGGTGCGATTGGCCTGGTGCTGTTCACTGGCGGCAACAAGGGGGCGTGACGTGCGGGCTGCGGTGGGCTATCACACACCCATGATGTGTTGGTCGCGGGTCAAGAGGTGGATCGGTACGGCGCTGCTGGTCGTTGCGGCGACGGTGCTGGCCGCCTGCGGTGGCGACCCCGAACAGAGCATTCTGGAACGTTTTAATGCCGGGTCCACACAGGGCCCAGACGAGTTTACCACTCTGCCAGTGAAACCGCTGGAATTGCCCGAGGATCTGGCTGCCCTGCCTGCGCCCGATCCGGCCGCCCGGAACCGATCCGACCTGACCCCGCGCGCCGATGCGCTGGCCGTCCTGTCCGGGGGGCGCGGAGGTGCCGGGGCCACCGCGTCCGACAATGCGGTGCTGGCGGCGGCACGTACCGGAAGCAGGCAGTCGAATATCCGCGCACTGCTGGCCGAAGAGGACGCCGAGTTTCGGGCCAATAACCGTGGCCGTCCACTGGATCGGCTGCTTGGCAACGTGACCGAGGACCGGGTCTATGCCGCGCAACTGCTGGATGCCGAGGAAGAGGCAGAGCGCTTGCGCCGCCTTGGGCTGCGGGTTCCGGCCCTGCCACCCGAGAATCGGCGCTAGCGCAGGCTCCGCCCCGGACCAGCCATTTCACCACCACGTGAGCCGATGCTGGTTGCCAGCGGTTCTGTCGTTGCTAGATAGATAGATCAGTTGACCAAGGACCTGCCCCATATGCTGCGCATCCTGTTCGTTCTGCTGACATTCGCCGCGACGGCCCCGGTGGCGCGCGCCGCGGTCGAGGATGACGTCACGCACGCCCGACTGGACAACGGGCTGCAGATCGTGGTGATCCAGGATCGCCGCGCGCCGGTCGTGACCCATATGATATGGTACAAGGGCGGCGCGATTGACGAGGTTGCGGGCCAAAGCGGCATAGCTCACTTTCTGGAACACCTGATGTTCAAGGGCACCGACACGCTGGCCCCGGGTGAATTCAGCCGTGTGGTCGCGGACAATGGCGGCACTGGCAACGCCTTCACCTCGGCCGATTTCACGGGCTATTTTCAACGGGTCGCGTCGGATCGGCTGGGCCTGATGATGCAGATGGAGGCGGACCGGATGCGCAATCTGCGCATCTCGGACGAAGATATCGAGACCGAGCGTGCGGTCGTGCTGCAGGAACGCGCGAGCCGCGTCGATAATTCACCCGAGGCCGTGTTTCGCGAACAGCGCGAGGCGGCGCTGTATCTCAATCACCCCTATGGACGCCCCGTAATCGGCTGGGCGCACGAGATCGAGGTGCTGACGCGAGAACAAATCATGGCGTTCTATCGGCGCCACTACGCCCCCAACAACGCCATTCTGGTCGTGGCAGGCGATGTTGACCCGGAGGATGTGATCGCGATGGCGCGGGTGCATTATGGGCCGATTGCCGCCGCTGCGAACCTGCCTGCAAGGGTCCATCCGGCGGAACCCCCGCAGTTGGCAGCGCGCCGCATGTCCTTTACCGACCCGCGGGTCCGCCAGCCCTATGTCAGCCGTTCCTACCTGGCGCCCGGCCGCCAGTCCGGAGATCAGAAACCGGCTGCGGCGCTGAGCATGCTGTCGCGCCTGCTGGGCGGCGGCGTGACCTCGTGGCTGACCGAAGAATTGGTTTACGAACAGGCCGTCGCGCTGGATGCCGGGGCGTATTATCGCGGCGCGTCGCTGGGCCCGGGGGTTTTTGGCGTCTATATCACCCCGCGCGAGGGCATCAGTCTGGACGAGGCCGAGGGCCACCTGGATGCGGCCCTGGCCGCGTTTCTGGAGGTGGGGCCTGATCCGGCCGAGTTGGAGCGGCTGAAGGCGCAGGCCCGCGCGCAGGAAATCTATGCCCTCGACAGCCAACGGGGTCGGGCACAGCGCTATGGCGCGGGGCTGGCATCGGGGCTGACGGTCGCCGATATCGAGGGCTGGTCGGATCTGGTGCAGGCTTTGTCCGTCGAGGACGTGCAGAACGCGGCACGGGGTCTGTTTGATCTGCGGCGGTCGGTCACAGGCCACATCTGGCGCGGGGATGATCCATGAGGGTTTTGGGTCTTTTTGCGATCCTCGTCACGCTGGCCGCGCCGGTGCGGGCGGCCACGGATGTGGTCGAGGTGGTCTCGCCCGGTGGTCACACCGCCTGGCTGGTGCAGGAAACCAGCATCCCGATGCTGGCGCTTAACCTGCATTTCGCCGGAGGAGCATCGCTGGACCCTGCTGACAAAGCCGGGGCCACGCGCCTGATGGTCGGGCTGATCGAGGAAGGCGCCGGTGATCTGGACCGCGCAGGGTTTGCCCGCGCCGCCGATGCGCTGTCGGCGCGATTTGGGTTCAGCGCGGGGCGAGATGGGGTCAGCGTCGGGGCCACCATGCTGACCGAAAACCGCGATGCCAGCGTCGATCTGCTGGCGCTGGCCCTGACCGCGCCGCGGTTCGATCCGCAGGCCATCGATCTGGTGCGGCCGCAGCTTTTGTCGGTGATCGATGCCGGCCGCAAGGACCCGTCGACCCTGGCCCGCGAGGCGTTCCGCGAGGCGGCCTTTGGCGATCACCCCTATGTCCGGCCTGTGGACGGTACCGCTGAGACGGTGGCCAGCCTGACCCGCGACGATATTCTGGACGCCCATCGCCGGGCGTTCACCCGTGGGCGCGTCACCATCGCGGCAGTCGGTGACATCGACCCGCAGGCGCTGGGCGCGCTGCTGGACGATCTGCTGGGCGACCTGCCCGCGGACGGCCCGCCGCTGCCGGTGCCTGCCGACACTGTTGACGCGGCGGAGCAGATCGTGATCCCGCTGGACACGCCGCAATCACAGATCGTGGCCGGCCATTCCGGCATCCTGCCAGGCGATCCGGATTTCCTGCCGGCCTTTGTCGCCAACCACATCTTTGGCGGCGGCGGGTTCAGCGCGCGCTTGCTGAACGAGTTGCGCGAGGAGCGTGGGCTGACCTATGGCGTATCGAGCACCCTGTCGACGGCGCGCTACGGCCCGTTGGTCCTGGCGGGTCTGTCGACCGCAAACGCCGATGCGGCGCAGGCGATCGAACTGTTGCGGGCCGAGTGGCGGCGGCTGGCCGAAGAGGGCGTGACCGAGGACGAACTGGCCGCAGCCAAGCGCTTTTTGACCGGGGCCTATCCGCTGCAATTCGATGGCAACCGGCGCATCGCAAGCCTGCTGGTTGGCCTGCAGCTTGGGGGGCGGGACCTGGACTATGTCGCGCGGCGCAATGCGTTGATCGAGGCGCTGACGCTGGACCAGGTGAACGCCGCCGCCGCGCGCGTTTTTCGCCCCGACGTCTTGCGCGTGGTGGTCGTGGGCCAGCCCGAGGGGGTCGAAACCTCCGCCGATTGAGGTGGCAGAATCGGATCCTGCCATGCTAGGTTTGGTAGCATGAATGCCCCGAACCGCAACATAGACCCCCCGCGGCCCATTCGCCAGTTGGACGACGCGGCTGCCAACCGCATCGCCGCTGGCGAGGTGGTCGAACGCCCCTCGTCCGCCGTGAAAGAGTTGGTCGAGAACGCGCTGGATGCCGGGGCGACCCGGATCTCGGTCGAATATCGCGACGGCGGCAAGGGCCTGATCCGGGTCACGGATGACGGCTGCGGTATCCCCGCAGATCAGCTGGAACTGGCGCTGTCGCGGCATGCGACGTCCAAAATCGACGGCTCGGACCTGCTGGACATCCAGACCTTCGGCTTTCGGGGCGAGGCGCTGCCGTCGCTGGGTGCGGTCTGCCGCCTGTCGATCACCAGTCGCGCGGCGGGTGCGCCCCAGGCCGCCCGGATCGAGGTCACCGCCGGGCGGATCGGCGCGGTTCAGCCCGCAGCGCTGGGCCGCGGCACGGTGGTCGAGCTGCGGGACCTGTTCTTTGCCACGCCCGCGCGGCTGAAATTCCTGCGCAGCGATCGGGCCGAGGCGCAGGCGATCGCGGATGTGGTGCGGCGGCTGGCGATGGCGGCACCACAGGTCGCGGTCTCGTTGACCGATCTGGGGGCGGATGCGGGCAAGACCCGCGTCGTGCTGCGGCTGGACGCGGAAACCGGCCCCGAGGCGCTGGCACGGCGGTTGCGCACGATCCTGGGCCCCGCCTTCACCGAAGCCGCCGTGCCGCTGGATGCGGTGCGCGAGGATCTGCGGCTGACCGGGTTTGCCGCGCTGCCGACCTATTCGCGCGGGGCGGCGGTGACGCAGTTCCTGTTCGTCAACGACCGACCGGTGCGGGACAAGCTGCTGGCCGGGGCGCTGCGGGCGGCCTACCGCGATGTGCTGGCGCGGGATCGGCACCCGGCGGCGGTGCTGTTCATCGACTGCCCGCCGTACAAGGTGGACGTCAACGTGCACCCGGCCAAGGCCGAGGTGCGGTTCCGTGATCCCGGACTGGCGCGCGGGCTGATCGTCTCGGGGCTGCGGCACGTGCTGGCCGAACATGGGCACCGGTCCGCCGGAACGGTGGCGGACGCCGCCCTGGGCAGGTTCACGCCCGGCGGCGACGTCGGTGGAGTTACCTCTGCCTGGGCGCCAAGGGGCTCCCGGCCGCAACCCGTGCCCTATCCCGGCCCCGAGGCCCGTGCGCAATCCGGTTTTGCCGATGCCTCGCCGGGCTGGACCTCGGCCCGGGCAGACCTGCCTGGGCCAAGCGCCGAGGACGGCCCCTTGGGGCCCGACGAGGCGCTTACCCTGCCGCTGGGCGCGGCCCGCGCGCAGCTGCACGAAACCTATGTGCTGGCCCAGACCGGGGACGGATTTGTCCTTGTCGACCAGCACGCCGCCCATGAACGCCTGGTCTATGAACGCCTCAAGGCGCAGCGTGCCGCCAGCGGGGTTCGCCGCCAGGCCCTGCTGATCCCGCAGGTGGTCGAGATGGCGACCGCCGATCTGGACCGGGTGCTGGGCTTTGCCGACCGCCTGGCCGAGGCCGGTCTGATCATCGATCCCTTCGGCCCCGGCGCGCTTTGCGTCCGCGAGGTACCGTCCGAGCTGGGCCAGGCCGACGCCGCCGGGCTGATACACGACATCGCGGACGAACTGGCCGATCAGGGCGACAGCGCGGCGGTCGAGGTCCGGGTCAATGCCGTCCTCAGCCGCATGTCCTGCCACGGCTCGGTCCGGGCGGGGCGCCGCATGACCGCCGACGAGATGAACGCGCTGTTGCGCGAGATGGAGGCCACGCCGCTGTCGGGTCAGTGCAATCACGGCCGTCCCACCTATATCAAGATGACGCTTGCGGATATCGAGCGTCTTTTCGGACGCAGCTGAGATGCAGATCGGCCCCTACACCCTGGACCTTCAGGACCCGCTGGTCGCCCTGGCGCTGGCGGGGCTGGTGTTGTTGCTTGTGCTGTGCGCACTGGTGCTGATGGCCATCCGTTCGGCCACGCGCGCGGCCGGGACGGCGGAACCCCTGCAGGCTCAGATCTCGCGGCTGGGCCAGGACATGCGCACGCTGGGCGATGGCCAGCAGCAACTGGCGGGCGGTTTGCGCCATGTGTCCGAGGCGCAGGCCACGGCACAGATGAGCATGGTCACCAACATGGAACAGCGGCTGGAGCAGGTGCAAAAAGCGATGGCCGACAGTCTGCACGGCTCGACCGTGCGGACCTCGCGCTCGCTGGCCGAGCTTCAGGAACGGCTGGCCACTATCGACAAGGCGCAATCCAACATCGAAAAGCTGTCGGGCGACGTGCTGGGGCTGCAGGACATCCTGTCCAACAAGCAGACCCGCGGCGCCTTCGGCGAGATCCAGTTGCAGGACATCGTGACCAAGGCGCTGCCCGCGGACGCCTACACTTTCCAGGCCAAGCTGTCGAACGACAAGCGCGCCGATTGCCTGATCCATTTGCCCAATCCACCGGGGCCGATCGCCATCGACAGCAAGTTCCCGCTGGAACCCTACGAGGCGCTGCTGCGTGCCCAGACCGAGGCCGAGCGGCGCGAGGCCGCGCGCCTGATGCGCAACGCGCTGAGGGTGCATATCCGCGCTATCGCCGAGAAATATGTGATCGATGGCGAAACGGCGGATGGCGCGCTGATGTTCTTGCCCTCCGAGGCGGTCTATGCCGAACTGCATGCCAATTTCGCCGAACAGGTGCGCGAGGGCTTTGCGGCACGGGTCTGGATCGTCTCGCCCACGACCTGCATGGCGACCCTGAACACCATGCGCGCGATCCTGAAAGACGCCCGCATGCGCGAACAGGCGGGCGCCATCCGGCGCGAGCTTGCGCTGCTCTACAAGGATGTCGACCGGCTGGAGACGCGGGTCGGCAATCTGGACCGGCATTTCGAGATGGCGGCAAAGGATCTGCGCGAGATCAAGATCTCGGCGGACAAGGCGGGCGGTCGCGCGCGTCGGCTGGAGGATTTCGAGTTTGACGGCCCCGCGGACGAGATTGCCCCGGCAAACCCCAAGATCCTGGAGGCCGGCGAATAGGCCGCTTGCCGCGCCTGTCACAGCCCTGCTGCAATTTGCGCCATCGCCCCACGGCCCGACCGTGCTAGGTAAGGTCTTCTGACGCCGGGCCTGTCCGGCAAGAGATGGCGATGAAAGAAGGCTGCGCGTGGACATGACTGGCGAGGCATCCCTGGACTACCCCGGCAGATACGCCCTGTCGAACGAGTTGCATGCGCGTCCGTTTCCTGAACTGACCGCGCCCTGCCGCGCGGCCTATGTCGCCATCAAGCAACCGCAAAAGGCGGCCGAGCGGGACCGTGCCGCGGATCTGGCGCATCTGATCGCGCTGTTGGACCGCTATGGCGCGCCGCACCCCGCGCCGGGCGCGAACCACCATTCCGCGCGTTTGGGCCGTGGCACCCTGAAATGGGAACAGCATACCGAGTTCGTGACCTACACGATCTTTGCCGATGGCGTGGCGGACGTGCCCTTTGACGGCCAGATTTACGGCATGTTCCCGCGCGACTGGCTGGCCGAGGCGCCGGGGCGGGTGCTGACCTCTTGCCTGGTTCGGGTCGAGACGCCGGCGGACGCGGCCGCGCGCGATCAACGCATCGACCGCGATTTCCCGGCATGGTTCGTCCCCGAAAGTCTTGCCGTGTCGTCCGTCATCGACGGATCTGCCGTCGTTGGAGGCGATTTCCGCATCGACGAGCACGGCCATGTCCGGTTTGCGGTGCTGGCCGCCAGCCAGACCGGCAGGCGTCGACTGGGACGCATCGTGCAACGCCTGCTGGAGGTCGAGACCTACAAGGCCGCCGCGATGCTGACGCTGCCAGTGGCCCGCAAGGTGTCGGCCCGCGTGGCCGAACTGGATCGCGAGTTGTCGGATGTGGTCCACGCAATGTCGACCAGCAGCGATGACGAGGCCCAGGCACTGGACCGGCTGCTGCGCATCTCGGCCGAGAACGAGGTTCTGTCGACCGCGTCCGCGTTTCGGTTCGGCGCGGCGGGGGCCTATGCCGCCATCGTCAATCAGCGCATCGAGGTCCTGCGCGAGGAACGCACCGGATCCCGGCAGCTCTTCTCCGAATTCATGATGCGGCGTTTTGATCCCGCAATGCGGACCTGCCGGTCGGCCCAGTCCCGCCTGACCGAGCTCAGCCAGCGGGCGGCGCGGGCGTCGAACCTGCTGAGAACCCGCGTTGACGTCGCCTCGACCGCCCAGAATGTCGAGGTTCTGCGCCGGATGGACGACCGCGCCGCCCTGCAATTGCGCCTGCAGGAGACGGTCGAGGGGCTGTCGGTGGTGGCGATCAGCTATTATGCGGTCAATCTGGCGGCGAACATCCTGAAACCGGCCGGGGCGTCCATAGGATTGTCCGAGCCGCTG
>CAYWND010000079.1:0-9049 GCA_964459085.1 uncultured Oceanibium sp.
CAGGCTTCATCGCCGCGAAGGCCGCCGCATCCAGCAGCCCCCGGGTCGTCTCCAAAAGCGGCACGCAGCACACGACGATATCGGCGCGCGGCAGCAGATCCGGCAGACGGTCCATACCGTGCACCTCGTCCACATGATCCACGGGCTGCGGGCGCGCGCGGGTGCCCAATACGGTCAACCCCATGGCCTTGAACCGCTGCGCCACCGCGCGCCCGGTCTGACCCAGACCAAGGATCAGCACGGTACGGCCAGAAATCGCCGCGACCCGGCCTGAAATCCAGTCACCACGGGCCTGGGCCTCGCGGAACCCTTTTAGGTTCAAGGTGAAGCTCAGGACCGTCCCCAACGTGTATTCCGCCATCATGTCGGCAGCCACGCCGGCAGAGTTTGTTACGATCACATGATCCGGATCCCAACCCGCCAGGTGATCTGTGCCAGAACCGCCCACGGACACCCAACGTACGGTGTCACTTTTGACCAATGCAGCCCTGGGAAACGCCCCACCCTGGAAGCGCACGCTGAAGACCACTTCGGCCCGTGTTTGTTTGACGGCATCGGCGAGGCCCTCGTATGTATCGCAGGTGTGGATCGCAAGGTCGGGGTGGACCTGCGTGACCGCCTGCACCGCGGCATCAGGCGCATCTGTATGCAACAGGACAGTCGGGTGAAGGGTCATGGTGCGTCGACAAGCAAATCGGAAAGGGCCGCGAAACCGCTGCTCGCATCAGGCAAATCAAGAGCGGCCTGCGCGATCCGCTGGGCCCTGTCCCGGCCCAGGACCGGATCGGCAAACCGGTGGAACTTGGCCAACACCTCGTTCTGGGACAGCGGGTCTTCGGGACCGCCCCGTGCGTTGAAATCCCCCGAGGACAGCAACCGGCCGTCCGCCATCTCGATCTCGACATCCGCCCAGCGCCCATCGGGAAACCGGGTTTCGTGGCGAGGTTCGGCCCGCATTTCAGTCCGGGTCACCAGGTGCGCGACATCCGCATCGCACAGACCCGCGCCGGACACATTCGCAACGCCAACCTCGCCATGAACGAGCATTGTCGCCACAGCGAATGGCAGGCTGTACTGTGCCTGCGACGTGGTGGCGGGCATTTCAGGAAACAGCGCCACGGCATTGTTGAAACTGCGCACGTTGATCCGGTCGATGGCCCGATGATCCAGGGCGTGCTTCTGGCGCAGCGCGGCTGCCGCGTCTATGGCGGCGTGGGCCCAGCGGCAGATAGGATAGGGCTTGATGTACTGATCCGTTGTCTGCCAGTGACGACCCAGATCGGCCCAATACGCCGCGACCTCGTCCGCCTGTACGGTGATCGCGGGGGCGCCGTCAAACCCCGCCTCGGCCATCACAGCCGCGGAGACACCGATCATCGCCCCCATGCCGGATCCGTCATGCAGCATCGTGGGATTGGCGATCTCGCGCATCATCTGGCTGCGCGGCCCATGATATTCAGCGATCCCCAGCGCATGCCGCAGACGTCCGGGATCCGATCCCCTCAGGCGCGAGGCCATGGCAGCGACACCCAGCGCGTTCCAGGCGCCCGAGGTATGATAGTCGGCAACGGTCGCATGCAGCGCCAGGCCCGCCCGCCCCGCGACTTCGTAGCCGATGACCAGCGCGGCCAGCGCCTGAGGGCCGGTAAGGTCCGGCATAGACTGCCCAAGGACGGCCAACACAGGAACAGTCGCAACGCCGATATGTCCCTTGGTCGGATTGTAGCCGTCATGGGCATCCAGATTGTCGGTCTGGGTCGCCGCTGCAAACGCGGCACCGGCGATGCTGGTGCCGCGACCATCAAACAGCAGACGCGCAGTTGTCTGGTCCCCTCCGGCACCGTAAAGCGCGACCGCAGTGTCGCGGGCTATCCGCGCGGCATCCATATTGGTGGCCGCAGCACACACCCCCAGCGTATCCAGCAACAGCAACGCGGCCTGATCCCGGACACCAGGCGGGATGTCTTCGGGGTGAGTGTCGAACACGAACCCGCGCAGGAAGCCGTCTGCCGTATCCGCCCACAGGGGTGCGTCTGAGTCCATTTCCCGAATTCCGTGTCTTTCCGGCCACCAGTCAGCCCGAACTGTCCCCCCGCGACAAGGAAAATCCATCAGTCCAAAGAAAATCCTCGCGACCGCAAGAAGGCCCCAAAATCCTGGCGTTCCGGCAAACTGTACTGGCGGGTCTTGTCGTCCGACCAAGTATAGACATCCGCGGTGCCAAAAGCGTCCGGCGATCGCTGTGTCGCGTAGGGCTGACCCTCGGCCCGCGCATCGTCGTAGGCGGCTACCTTGTCCCGTAGATCATCTTCGCCATAGCGATCGGTATGCAGCGTCACCGACAATGGCAATCGGGGCGAGATCGCGGGATGCTCGGCCTTGGGATACCCAACCGCCAATGCCGCCACAGGAAACACGTGCTCAGGCAGGTCCAGAATTTCGCTGGCCTCCTGCGCGCGGTTTCGGATCGTACTGATCGGACAACATCCCAAACCCGCCGCCTCGGCCGCTGTAATGAAAGCGCACAGCGCGATGCCCGCATCCACGCTGGCGTTGAACATGGCGTCGAGATGATCATTGGCAAAGGGCCGTTTCCACCACTTGTGCAGCAGCCGCTGGCGCCGGTTGTCGCCACAAAAGACCAGCAGATGGGGGGCGCCTTTGATCCAAGGCTGCGCGCTCAGCACTGTATCCAGCCGGGCCCGCTGCGCAGGATCGGATACAATAATGATGTCGCGTTGCTGCAGGTCACTTTTGCTGGGAGCAGCAAGGGCGATGGCTGCGAGCGTTCTTAACGTGGCCTGTGGAACGCTGCGTTTCTGAAAATGGCGGACCGATCCTCGGGCGGCCATCCCGCACAATATGCCGCTTGCGGCCAGGTCATCCGGCGGCGTTTCAGCATCCGAGTACCTTTGCGCCAGCGCCTGTGAGAGTGACGGCATCGTCACGGCTGAGGCCCTCTTATCATGTAAGTTTTCCTTACACTAAACATAAAATTTTGTTCCTTTTTGTCAGTATTACTTTCTCCTATACTCGCAATCTGGACATTGACTGTGCAACAAGGAAATGCCAGTTGGCCGCGGCTGCATCTGACACGCTGAGAGTGACGGTCCTGCGTGGAGCGGGGGCGAAGGACCATTTCGATCACTTCGAGGTTCCCCGGGCGGCGAACCAAACCGTGCTGGACGTCGTTACCTGGATACAACAGCACCTGGATCCCACACTGGCCTATCGGTTCGCGTGCCGGGTGGGGATGTGCGGATCTTGCGCGATGACGGTCAACGGCAGCCCCCGCTGGACCTGCCGTACCCATGTCTCGGGCGTGGCACGGAATGGCCGACTGGAGGTCGGGCCGCTGCGCAACTTCCCGATCGTGCGGGATTTGGTCGTCGATATGAACCCCATGTTCGACCGCTGGACCGCGGCGCAAGCGCGTCATCACCCCGGCGGCACCCGCGATGCGCCGGTTGCAGAAATATCACCGCAGACCCCCCAGCGCATCGCGGCAGATGCGGCGATCGAATGCATCAATTGCGGGGTCTGTCACGCCGCCTGCGACACGGTCGCGGGCAATGCGGATTATCTGGGCCCTGCCCCGCTGCAGCGAGCCTGGACGGTGCTGAACGATTGCAGAGACACTGGCCGCGACGCGGTGCTGGCCGCGGTCTCGGGCCATGGCGGGTGCCATAATTGCCATTCGATGGGCAGTTGCGCGACGCACTGCCCGGTGGGGCTGAGGCCCATGGATGCCATTGCGGGGCTGAAACGGGAAACGGTGCGGGCGGCACTTGGAAAGGGCCGGTAGATGCTGAATTTGCGCCTCTACATCCTACAGCGGCTTACCGCACTGATCATGGCACCACTGGTCCTGGTCCATTTGGTGGTAATCCTCTACGCCATCGAGGGCGGGTTGACAGTGGGCGAGATTCTGGGCCGGACCCGTGGATCGGTGTTGTGGGCACTGTTCTATGGGCTCTTTGTGCTGGCGGCCTCGGTCCATGCAGCCATTGGCGTACGCGTCGTGGTGGCGGAGTGGGTCGGCCTGCGGCCCCGGATCCTGTCCTGGCTGACCTGGGCATTAGCCCTGGGTCTGGCAATCCCCGGCCTGCGGGCGGTCTGGGCGGTCACATGGGCCTGAGGACGATGCATAGGGGACACGCGCTGTGGCGGGCGCATCTGGTCCACCGGGTGTCCGGCATCGCGCTGGCCCTCTTCCTGCCCTTGCATTTCTGGGCGCTGGGCATGGTTGTCACCGGTGCCGAGCAGTTGGATGCTTTCCTGACCCTGGCGGAGTTGCCTGCCGTCAAGGCGCTCGAGGCCGCACTGGTGTTCCTGTTGGCGGTACATGCGCTGGGCGGGCTGCGATTGATGGCGCACGAGGCGCTGGGTTGGACGCGGGGGCATGTCAGGATGGCCGCCGGTGCCTTTTTGGTTGCTCTGGTCACAGCGGGCGCGTTCCTAGTGCGGGCAATCTGACATGGTGGACCTGGCGCGCCACGACACAGATATCCTGATCCTGGGCTCGGGTGGGGCCGGTCTGTTCGCGGCCCTTCACGCGCTACAGTCCGCGCCCGAAGGCACGCGGGTGACCATGGCAGTCAAGGGGCTGATCGGCAAAAGCGGATGCACCCGTATGGTGCAGGGCGGATACAACGTCTCGCTGGGGCCGGGCGACAGCATCGAACGCCACTTCATGGACACCATCGAAGGTGGCAAGTGGCTGCCAAACCAGGACATGGCGTGGCGGCTTTGCGAACAGGCCGTGATCCGCGTGCAGGAGTTGGAAAACGAAATCGGCTGCTTCTTCGACCGCAATCCGGACGGCAGCCTGCATCACAAGGCCTTTGCTGGGCAGACCGCAGACCGCACCGTGCACAAAGGCGATCTGACAGGCATCGAGATCGTCAACCGCTTGATGGAGCAGGTCTTGGCCCGCCCCGTGGAAAAGCTGCAGGAACATCGTGCCGTGGGGCTGATACCCACACTCGACGGAAGTGCGCTATCCGGGGTCCTGATGATCGATATGCGATCAGGAGGCCTTCGGTTCATCCGGGCGAAATGCGTGTTGATGGCAACCGGCGGCGGGCCGACCATGTACCGCTATCACACGCCATCCGGCGACAAGGCCATGGACGGTCTGGCGATGGCGCTGCAAGCGGGACTTTCCTTGCGCGACATGGAGATGGTCCAGTTTCACCCCACGGGGCTGCTGGCCGGGGACAACACGCGGATGACCGGCACCGTATTGGAAGAGGGGCTGCGCGGTGCGGGCGGTCACCTGCTGAGCGGTTCCGGCCGGCGGTTCATGTTCGATCACGATCCCAAGGGCGAACGCGCGACCCGCGATGTGGTCAGCCGCGGCATCTATGATCAGATGCGACGTGGCGACACGACCCCGGGCGGCGGGGTCCATATCTCGATGTCGCACCTTGGCCCTGACCGGGTGGCCCGCGACTTCAAGGGCATGGTCAAACGCTGTGCCGATTGCGGCTTTGACCTGGCGGGCGGATTGGTCGAGGTGGTGCCCACGGCGCACTATTTCATGGGCGGCGTCGTCGTGGATGTCGATACCCGAACCGCGCTCGAAGGGCTGTACGTCGCGGGCGAGGACGCGGGCGGCGCGCACGGGGCCAACAGGCTGGGCGGCAACGGTGTCGCGAACTCGACGGTGTTCGGGGGCATCGCGGGCGACACAATGGGGGCGGACATTCGGTCGATGAGAACCCTGCGCGACCCTGATAGCGAAGTGCTGGAGGCCGAGATCTCACGGGTCTTGCACCCCTTTGGCCGCCCGCCTGGGCCAGTGCATGAACTGCGGAATGGATTGCAGGATGCGATGTGGGAGGACGTGGGCGTCCTGCGCGACGCAACCGGTCTGCAACGGGGCCTTGGCCGGATCGCGGCGATCCGGGATACCTTGATGGATACAGGCGTTCCAGACGACATGAGGGCGTTCAACCTGACCTGGCACGACTGGCTGAACCTGTCTTCGTTGTGCGACATCTCGCAGGCCATCGCCCAAGCCGCACTGACCCGCGACAACTCACGCGGGGCGCATTTCCGCGAAGATCACCCCGATCCCGGCGACCTGGCAGCGTCGTGGTATACTGAACTCAGTCGCGATGGGGACACGTTGGGCGTACAGAAAACCCCCGTCGCGTATACCCGTGTTAGGTACGGCGAAAGCATGTTGCCACAGGGCGAACCGGAAACGCTGGTCGGGACAGCATGAGGCGACGGCGACAAGAAGACCTCGAAAGGAACGGACCATGATCCCAATCGATCTGATCCAGTCGACCGCCCGGGACCTGATGGCCCGCGCCGCGATCGAGATCCCGGATGACTATCTAACCGGCCTGAAGGCTGCGGCGGCGTCCGAGACCGGCGAGTTGTCCTCGTTCGTTCTGCAGGCGATGCTGGACAATTACGAGGCCGCGAAAGAGGACCGGCGCGCGATGTGCGGCGACACCGGTACGCCGCGCTGGTACGTCAAGATGTCCAACACCGCCCGACCCGAGGGGGGGATGATCGCGCTCGAGGCCGCGCTGCGCCGTGCCACGGCGGCGGCCACCGATGGGGTGCCGCTGCGGCCCAACCGGGTCCACCCCTTGTGGCGGACGGATCACAACAACAATGTCGGCATCGGCGCACCGGAAATCGAGTACGGGTTCGAACCTACGCCCGAAGGTGACTGGATCGACCTGACCACCGTCCACAAGGGCGGCCTGTTCGGAACCGATTATCGCATGCTGTTCCCCTCGGACGGGATCGAGGGGATCAAACGCTTCTACCTCGACAGCCTGATGGCCTTTGGCAAGCGCGGGCTGGCCTGTCAGCCGGCAATCATCGGGATCGGACTGGGTGGGTGCAAGGACACCTGCATGGTGCTGGGGAAACGCGCGGCCTGCCTGCGCACGGTCGGGTCGAAAAACCCCGATCCGAAAATCGCTGCACTGGAGCAGGAGTTCAAGGACCTTGGCAACTCTATCGGCATGGGTGCGATGGGGTTCGTCGGGTCGAATATGGTGATCGATTGCCATATCGAGGTCGGCTATTGCCACACCGGCGGTATGCAGATGAGCGTCCACGCCTTCTGCCTGTCCTCGCGCCGGGCTGTTGCGCGGGTCTGGGCGGATGGCCGGGTCGAGCATCGCACCGACCCAGACTGGTTCACACCTTATCAGCGGCGCGAGACCGTAGACTGGGATCCCCTGCAGGAGGCCGCACAATGACGCTGCGCGAGGTCAGCCTGTCAACGACGCCCTCGGCCGAGGATATCGCGGACCTTCGCCTGGGCGATATCGTCTACCTTGACGGCCTGATGTACACGGCCCGCGAAGGGGTCTACATGCGCGCGCTGGAACAGAACGCCAATATCCCGATGGAGTTGCCGACGGACAGTGCTGCAAACTTTCACTGCTCACCCGCCGCCACGATCCGCCCCGACGGCTCTATTGACATGGGTGCGGTCACGGCAACGGCATCCTTTCGCTTTGCCAAGTGGCTGCCCGAATGGATCGCCCGGACCGGCGCCCGGCTGATCGTGGGCAAGGGCGGGATGTCGTCCAAGGACTACCGCGACTATTTCGTACCCAACGGCGCGGTGTATCTGTCGACCGTGGGCTATGGCACCGGCGCGCTGCTGGGCCGCGGGGTCGAAAATGTCGAGGCGGTTCACTGGCACGAAGAACTGGGCCTGGCCCAGGCGATGTGGGTGATCCGGTGCCACAGGATGGGGCCTTTCATCGTCGCCTCGGATCTGAACGGAACCTGCCTGTTCGAACGCGAGAATGCCAGGATCACGGAGAACCTGGACCGGGTCTACGAAGGCACGCGACCCGCGACGATGAAGCGGTACGGGGAAACCGATAACCGCAGTGACGAGGTGATCGGCTAGTCCCCAGTCCCTAGCCCCTAGGCCAGCGTGCGCGCCATCAGCGTTGCGCCGGACAGGAACATCAGCCCGATAAGCAGCCACCTGAACTGCATATCGCCAAGCCGTTTGAACACCGCGATACCGACCTGAGCAGCCACCAGCGCGATCACCACGGTGATGCCCAGCGCTGGCAGCAACTCGGGCACATAAGCCCCCCGCAGCGCAAGAATGAATGCGGTGACGGCCAGGATGGCAAAATTGAAGGGTTGCAGCACCGCTCGGATCTCGGCCCGGGGCCAGGGCCGCATTGCGCACCACATCGACGGCAGCGCGCCGGACAGGCCCGCGAGCCCACCCAGTACACCGCTGACAAACCCGATGCTGCGATCAATGACCGGCGTCGGACGGTCAAAAGCTGGCAATCGCCGCCGCAGAAGAAAGAAAGCCCCGTAAAGCAGCATGAACCCTGCGATGACCAGTTTCAGCAGATCTGGATCTATATAAGCCAGCGCCCAGACGCCAATAGGGATCCCGATCAGCGCCGGAAGCAGGAACCGCAGCAGTCGCCGGCGGGTCCGCAGGATCTCGCGTCGAACGATCCACAGCCCTTGCAGCCCTGTCGCGCTCGCCACGACGACGGTCAGCGCCACCGCTTGCAACGGCGGAAAGACCTGCAGCCAGAACCCCAGTGCAAACAACGCCGTCCCAAAGCCAGCCAGCCCATTGATGAAACCGGCCGCAACAGCCCCGATCGCCAACAGCATCAAGGTTTCCTGATCCATTCCGACCCTACCTGTCCGCTGACGTATCGGGGCGGAAAACGCCAACCGCCACCGCAGCCTTCAACGCCTCGACGATCGCATGAACGGCGCGCTGATCCTTTCGGTCGGCGCGGGTCAGCAGCCCCAATGTGCGAACCGGGGCATCCGCACCCAACGAAATCTGCCGCACCGGCTCGGGCGCCAGGGGGCGGACGCATCGTTCGGGAACGATAGATACGCCGCCAAGGCTGATCACCATGCTGGCAATGGACTCGAGGCTTTCAAGTTCCATGGCATCCCGGACCCGAATACGCCGCGCGTGCAACCAATCCTCGATCAACTCTCCGACGATCGCGTCACGCGAGAATCGAATAAACGGACGGCTTTCCAGCAAGGCGCGTGGATCATCACC
>CAYWND010000080.1:0-9049 GCA_964459085.1 uncultured Oceanibium sp.
CGCCGCGACCATAGCGGGCGACATCAGATGCGTCCGCGCGCCCGGGCCCTGGCGGCCGCGAAAGTTCCTGTTGGTGGTCGAGGCACAGCGCTTGCCTGGGCCAACCGCGTCCCCGTTCATCGCCACACACATCGAGCATCCGGCCCCAACCCAGTCCAGCCCAGCATCGACAAAGATCTGATCCAGCCCCTCGGCCTCGGCTTGCGCCTTGACCAGTTTCGACCCCGGCGCCACCATGCCCGGCACCTTGGACCGCCGCCTGGCCAGCACGGCGGCAGCGGCCCTCAGATCCTCGATCCGGGCATTGGTGCACGACCCTATGAAAACCTGATCGATCGCGACATCGCGCAGCGGCTTGCCCGGCGCCAGACCCATATAGTCGATCGCGGCCCGAATCCGTTCGGCCCGGGATGCAGGCGCGTCCGCCGGGTCGGGGACCGAGGCCGTGATCGGCAGCGCATCCTCGGGTGACGTGCCCCAGGTCACGATGGGCGCGATGTCCGAGGCCTCCAACACAACCTCGCGGTCGAACGGAGCGTCATCGTCGCTGGCCAGCGCCTGCCAATCCTCCAGCGCGGCATCGAACGCGGCCCCTTTCGGGGCACGGGCGCGCCCGCGCACATAGTCGAAGGTCGTCTCGTCCGGCGCGATCAGCCCAAACCGCGCACCACCCTCGATCGAAAGATTGCACAGCGTCATGCGGCCTTCCATCGACAGGCCGCGCACCGCCTCGCCGGCATATTCGATCGCGTGGCCCCGCGCGCCATCGGCCCCCAACCGCGCAATCCAGGCCAAGGCCAGGTCCTTGGCGCCAACTCCGGGGGCCAGCCGCCCCGAGACGGTGATCCGCATCGATTTCGGACGGGTCTGCCAGACCGTCTGGGTCGCCAACACATGGGCCACCTCGGTCGCGCCGATCCCGAAAGCCAGCGCGCCAAACGCACCATGTGTCGAGGTATGGCTGTCGCCACAGGTGACCGACAGGCCCGGCAGGGTCAGACCCTGTTCCGGCCCGATCACATGCACGATCCCCTGGCGCCGGTCTTCCAGACCAAAACAGGCGATCCCGTGCTGCCGGGTGTTGGCCTCCAAAGTCTCGATCATGCGGGCAATGGCAGGGTTGGCCGGTGCCCCGCGCGTGGGGGCGTAGTGGTCGACCACGCCAAAGGTCAGTTCGGGTTCGGCGACCGCGACACCCCGCGCGGCCAGCTTGGCAAAGGCGTGATGCGATCCCTCGTGCACCAGATGCCGGTCGACCCACAACAGCGCGCGGCCGTCCTCGGTGCGGGTAATCTCGTGCGCATCCCACAGCTTGTCCAGCAGCGTCCTCATGTGTCCCGCGCCCCGATCACCGGCTCCCAATGGCGCGCATCCCCGGCACCGGTCCGGGTCATGCTCATCTCCAGCCGAAAGCGGTCCGGCCGGTACAAAGCGGACAGGTGTTCGACCCCACGCCCATCGGCGTCGCGCACCAGCCTCTCCAACCACAGCAGCGGAGAGCCCACAGACACCTCCAACGCCTCGGCCACCTCGGGCCCGGCCAGCGAGGCCGTCACCGACTGATCCGCGCCCTCGACCTGAACGCCACTGCGTTCCAGCAGCCGGAACAGCGGCTGCGTGGCCAGATCGGTCTCGTCATAGTTCCGCGCGATGTCTTCGGGCACATGCGTGGTCAGGTGCGAAAACGGCTCGCCCCGCGACAGCCGCACCCGCACCGCCGTCTGTACGCGATCTCGTGGACCCAGTCCCAGCGCGTTAGCGACGGGATTGGGCGGTACGCCATAGGAAAATGACAGCAGCCGCGCAGTGGTTTTCGTATCAAACTCAACAAGTTGCGGCATCAGAGTGGCGAAATCGGCCGCAATTTTTCCGTCCTTGTCACGCCGGGACAGCACCACCGATCCGGCCCCCGTCCGCTTCTCGATCCAGCCATCCGCCGCCAGCGCGTCCAGGGCCCGCCGGACGGTGATCCGGCTGACATTCAGGCTGTCGGCCAGGCGGTTTTCGCCGGGCAGGAACTCGCCCTCGGGGTAGCGGCCATTTGAAATATCGTCGCGCAGCAACAGGTAAACCCTGCGGGCCTTTCCTCCTTCGGGAAGTGATGCCTGGGGGTGGATCGTCACCGCCGCGTGTCTCCTGTTGGATGCCGAGACCTTAGGTCGAAACAGAACCGGGACAAGTCGACCTGATCCCTTTTCGGCAACTATTTTGAACTTTTCATAGTCCAAAATCTGTTATATTGGAAGTACAGATATTTCGGGAAGAGATATGTCGATCATCCAAGGGCAGGCCAGGTGAGCCAGCCAATTGACCCGATCACGCTGGCCGTTCTGGCCGGGCGCATGGAACAGATCGCCGACGAAATGGACGCGACCCTGTTTCGCGCCGCGTTCAATCCGATCATTGCCGAGGCGCATGATGCCTCGCACGGGCTCTATCACGCCCGGACCGGCGATACGCTGGTGCAGGGCAAGTCCGGCCTGCCGATCTTTGTCGGCGTGATGTCCTTTGCGGTGAAGGCCGTGATCGACAAGGCCGCGCAGGCCGGCGATCTGACTGACGGCGACACCTACATCTTCAACGACGCGCATATGGGCGGCACCCATCTGTCGGACATGCGCCTGGTGCGCCCGTATTTCCGCGACGGACAGGTGTTCTGTTACCTCGCCAGCGTCGGGCATTGGCACGATGTCGGTGGGGCCGTTCCGGGGAACTACAACCCTTCGGCCACCGACGCCTTTCAAGAGGCGTTCGTCCTGCCCCCGGTCAAACTGATCCGGGCGGGCGAGGTTCAGCAGGACATCATCGACATCCTGATGCGCAACACGCGCCTTCCCCAGTCTGCCATGGGCGATCTGAACGGTCAGCTCGGGGCGCTGGATCTGGGCGCCCGGCGTCTGGACGAGTTGCTTGATGAGTACGGTCCCGGCACAGTGGCGGCGGCGCTGGACGCGCTGGGCGACCGGGCCGAAACCCTGATGCGGGGCGAGCTGTCCGCGCTGCCTGACGGCCGGTGGGACGCCTTGGACCATCTCGACAACGATGGCGTCACCGATCAGGCCCTGCCGATCAAGGTGGCGCTAGAGATATCCGACGACCGCATGGTGCTGGACTTCGACGGCACTGCCCCCAAGACGGCAGGCCCGGTCAATATCGCTCTGCCCACGGCGGTCGCGACGGCCTATGTGGCGATCAAGCACATCTTCCCGGACCTGCCTGCCAATGCTGGTGTAATGCGCCCGGTCGAGGTGCGGATCCCGCCAGATTCGCTGCTGTCGGCCGAGTTTCCGGCGCCCGTGGGCGGCTATACCGAAACCATTCTGCGGATGATCGATGTGATCTTTTCGGCTGCCGCGCAGGCCGCGCCCGATCGCGTGGTCGCCAACGCCTACGGCACGATCAACGCGCTCTCGATCGCGGGCAAGCGCGCAAATGGCCAGCCCTGGGTGATGTTCAGCTTCTATGGCGGCGGCCATGGTGGCAGCAGCGAAAGCGACGGGCTGAACCACGGCAACGCACCGATCTCGACTGCGACGATCCCGCCCATGGAAATCCTCGAAGCCGCCTATCCGGTGATGTTCCGGCAATGGGCACTGCGCCCCGACAGCGCCGGAGCAGGGGCCCATCGGGGCGGGCTGGGCGCGGTGTACGAGATCGAGCTGCTGGAACAGCAGGCCGAGGCGTTCCTCTTTGGCGAACGCGGACGGTTCGCACCCAATGGCGTGGCGGGTGGCGACTGTGGTGCCAAGAACCTGTTCCACTATGAACAGGCGGATGGCTGGCATGAGCCGCCCCTTGGATCCAAGATGGTCGGGATCAAGCTGACCCAAGGCCAGGCCGTGCGTCTGGAAACCCCAGGTGGCGGCGGCTACGGCCAGGCTCAGGACCGATCCGCCGCAGCGGTCGCCCGGGACGTCGCCCTGGGCTACCTGTCCCCGGATGCTGCAACCGCGCTTTACGGCCCCGCCTGGACCGAGGTGGGCCCATGACCCGCATGATCGGCGTCGATGTCGGCGGAACCTTTACGGATGTCTTTGTCCTCGACGAGGCGTCGGGCACGGCGGATATCTCCAAGGTGCCCACTACGCGTCCCGACCAATCGGGCGGATTTCTGGACGGCATCGCGCGCAAGGTCGACGATCTGTCGACCGCTGCCGTGGTCGTGCATGGCACCACCGCCGGGACCAACGCCCTGCTGGAGCGCAAGGGCGCGCGGATCGGCGTCATCACCACCCACGGCCTGCGCGACGTGCTGGAGATGCGCCGCCGCGACCGGCCGCGCACCTGGGGCCTGCGGGGCGAGTTCATCCCCGTCGTCCCCCGTGACCTGCGGCTCGAGGTC
Source organism: uncultured Oceanibium sp. (assembly GCA_964459085.1). Taxonomy (GTDB): domain Bacteria; phylum Pseudomonadota; class Alphaproteobacteria; order Rhodobacterales; family Rhodobacteraceae; genus Halovulum. The sequence continues at coordinate 4,343 of CAYWND010000080.1, forward strand.
TTAGAACGGACGCTGGCCGACGGCACAATCCGCACGCCCGTCGACCTCGATCAGGTGCGTGCTGCGGCCCGCGCACTGTTGGCCGCCGATTGTCAGGCGGTCGCGATCCTGTTTGCCAACGCCTACGCCAATCCCCAAAACGAAGATCGCGCCGTCGCGGCGGTCCGTCAGATCTGGCCCAACGATCACGTCAGCGCATCGGCAGAGATCCTGCCCGAGATCCGCGAATTCGAACGCTTCTCGACCACCGCGTTGAACGCCTATCTCCAGCCCGAGGTCTCGGGCTATATCGACCGCCTGGACACCGCGCTTCAGCAAAACGGGTTTGATGGCGAGTTCATGATCGTCCAGTCCAACGGCGGTGTCATGGGCACCGACACCGCCTGCCGTCTGCCGGTGCGAACCGCGCTCTCCGGCCCAGCGGCAGGTGTGATCGCGGCGGGCTATATCGCGCGCACGGCCGGGTTTGACAACGTCATCACCGGCGATATGGGCGGCACCAGTTTCGATGTCGCCCTGATCGCCGACGGCAAGTCTATGCTGTCACCGCAGACCTCGATCGATTTCGGCATGGTGGTGCGCACCCCGATGATCGAGATCACGACAATCGGCGCCGGCGGCGGCTCGATCGCATGGGTCGATCGCGGCGGGCTCTTGAACATCGGGCCCGAAAGCGCGGGATCCACCCCGGGACCGGTCGCCTATGGTCAGGGCAACACCCGGCCCACGGTCACGGATGCCAATGTCGTTCTCGGCCGCATCGACCCCGACAGCCCCATCGGGGGCACACTCGACCGGCTGGATGTCGGGGCGGCGGCGCGGGCCATTGACGCCCATGTGGGTGCAAAGCTCTCGCTTTCGACCGAGGCCGCGGCCGAGGCCATCCTCAGGGTCGCCAATTCCCGCATGGCCGGGGCGATCCGCCTGGTCAGCATCGAGCGCGGCTTCGATCCCAAGCGCTTTGCCTTCATGCCCTTTGGCGGCGGTGGCGCGCTGCACACGGGTGCGATGCTGCGCGATGTCGGCATCGCGCGCGCGATCATCCCGCGCTTTCCCGGTGTGACCAGCGCCATGGGCTGCGTGATCGCGGATATGCGCCAGGATTTCGTCCAGACCATCAACACCTTGACCGGAACGCTGGACCTTGGCGCCCTGACCGACTGGATGCAGACCCATGTCGATCAGGGCATGTCCCTGCTCGATGCGGCGCGGTCCCGGTTCGAGGCCCGCGATATCGTGGTCGAGCTGGACATGGCCTATGTCGGCCAGACCCACACGGTTGCCGTCCCTCTCGGCGTGGCGGTCGTCGATGGCCGGGTCCAGCAGCCCACACGCGAGGCCATCGAAACCGCCTTCGACACTGCCTATACCGCCACCTTCGGGCGCCTGCTCAAGGACGGCGCACGCCGGGTCATGAACCTGCGCACCGCCGTCATCGGCAGGCGGCCCAAGTTTGATCTGGGCACGCTCGCACCCCAGGGCGGCAGCCTCGCGGCATCGCGGACCGGCAACCGACAGGTGCATTTCGGCGAGCGCTGGTTCGACACCGCGATCTATGACCGCCTGTCCCTGCCGGTTGGCGCTGAGATCAAGGGGCCCGCAATCCTGGTCCAGCCTGACACCACGGTCCTGATCGACCCAGGGCTGACAGGACGCGTCGACCAATACGGCAATACCATCATCGAGATTGACGAGGCATGACGTGACCCATGCGTTCGACCCCTCCAGAACCGCGCTGCTGACCATAGATCTGCAGAACGATTTTCTGCACCCCAGCGGCGCCTATGGCCGCGCCGGACAGACATCGGCCGCGATCTCGGCACTGCCTGATCGCCTCAAACCGCTGATTGATGCCCTCAAGGCGCGCGGCGGCACCTATATCAGCGCCCAGTTCACGCTGGTGCCCGGTCCGGACGGCCAGCCGCTGATCGCATCGCATCTCAAGGCGTTGCGCCCGTTTTTGGGCAAGGGCGACTTTGCCCCGGGCAGCTTCGGGCACAGCCTTGTCGACCAACTCGCCCCAGCCGATTTCACGGTCGAAAAGGTGGCTTATTCCGCCTTCTACCAGACCCGGCTGGACCACATCCTGGGGCATCTGGGCATCGACACGCTGATCGTGGGCGGGATCGTCACCAATGGCGGGGTTGCCAGCACCGTCCGGGACGCGCATCTGCGCAACCTGCACACGATCCTTCTGTCCGACGGCTGCGCGGCTTTTGACGCAAAGGTGCACGATGCGACCCTGATATCGCTGGGCTCTGTCACGCAGGTGAAAACCTGCGCCCAGATGGCCGAGGAACTGTCATGACCCTGCGCGCCCGCCTGACCCAGCCGCAGATCCTGGTCGCCCCCGGCGTCTATGACGGGCTGACGGCGGCGCTGGCCGCCGACGCAGGGTTCGAGGCGCTCTACCTCTCGGGCGCTGCCGTCGCCTACACGCGCCTGGGCCGCCCGGACATCGGCCTGACCTCGGTCACCGAGATGTCCGAGACCATGGCCCTGATCCGGGATCGCGTGGACCTGCCGGTCATCGTGGATGCGGATACCGGGTTTGGAAACGCCCTGAACGCACAACGCACCATGCGCCTTTACGAACGCGCCGGGGCCAGCGCGTTGCAGATCGAGGATCAGACCTTTCCCAAACGCTGCGGGCATCTCTCTGAAAAGACGCTGATCCCCAAGCCCGAGATGGCGGGCAAGATCGCCGCCATGGCCGACGCGCGGGCCAGTGCCGAGACGCTGATTATCGCACGCACCGACGCCATCGCCGTCGATGGCTTTGACGCCGCACTCGACCGGGCCGGGGCCTATATCGAGGCCGGGGCCGATGTCCTGTTCATCGAAGCCCCCCGCTCGGGCGACGAATTGCGCCAGATCCCTCAGCGGTTTGGCGGTCGCGTTCCTTTGCTGGCCAATATGGTCGAAGGCGGCGCCACGCCGCTGAAAGGGGCGGCGGATCTGCAGGACATCGGCTATTCCATCGTGATCTTTCCCGGCGGGATCGTACGCGCCCTGGCCAAGACCGCCGGGGACTATTATGCCAGCCTCAAGGCCAACGGCTCCAATCGCCAGTTCGCCGACCGGATGTTCGATTTCAACGGCCTCAACGATCGTATCGGCACCGACGAAATGCTTGCTCTGGGCAAGCGGTATCAGGGCGGCACGTGACCGCCGTTCTGCCGACACCGGCCGAAGGCTTTGACCTTCAGGTGCCGGTTCTCGTGATCGGCGCAGGGGCCAGCGGCCTGGTCGCGGCGCTATCGGCAACCGATGCCGGCGGCCAGGTTCTGGTGGTCGAGGCGGATCCGCTGCCCTCGGGCTCGACCGCCCTGTCGGCCGGTCTGATCCCCGCGGCGGGCACCAGATACCAAAAGGCCAGCGGCATCGATGACACCCCGGACCGTCTGGCCCGCGACATTCAGCGCAAGGCCTCGGGCCAGAACCCCCAGCCTCTGGTGGATACGCTGGCAACCCACGCCGCCCCGACCATCGAGTGGCTGGCGGACCGCTACGACCTGCCGTTTTCGGTCATCACCGATTTCGACTATCCCGGACACAGCCGCCGCCGCATGCACGGCCTGCCCACCCGCTCGGGCCGCGAGTTGATCGACCGCCTGCGCACCGCGGCCGAGGGTGCGGGCATCGACATCGTCTGCAACCGCCGCGCGCAGACGCTCTTTCGCGATGGCGACCGGATCACCGGGGTCCAGGTCGCAGGCCCCGACGGCCCCGAGCGCATCGGCTGCCAGGCCCTGATCCTGGCCTGCAACGGATTCGGCGGCAATCGCGCAATGGTCGCGCGCCTGATGCCCCAGATCGAGGGGGCGCTGTGGTTCGGCCACAACGGCAACACAGGTGACGCCGTGCGCTGGGGCGATGACCTGGGGGCCGAAACCCTGCATCTGGGCGCCTACCAGGGCCACGGCAACGTCGCCACGCCCCATGGCATCCTGATCACCTGGGCGGTCATTACGGCGGGCGGTATCCAGGTGAACACCCTCGGGCAGCGGTTCTGGGATGAAAGCCAGGGCTATTCCGAGGCCGCGCGCGTGGTCCTGGCCCAACCGGGCGGCGTGGCCTGGACGATCTTTGACGCCCGCATCGCCGAGATTGCCCGCCAGTTCCAGGATTTCAAGGATGCCGAAGGCGCGGGTGCCATTCGCGCCGCACGGACCATTGCCGATCTCGCGGCGGTCTGCGGACTGCCGGAACAGGCCCTGACCACGACGCTCGCCGCCCTCCCGATGGACGGATCAGACCCGTTCGGCCGGGCCTTCAGCGGCCCCGGCCTGGCACCGCCCTATCACGCCGTGAAGGTCACCGGCGCGCTCTTTCACACCCAGGGGGGGCTGGATGTGACCTCCGAGGCCCGCGTCAAACTGACAAATGGCAGTGTTTGCCCGAACCTCTTTGCCGCGGGCGGCGCGGCCGTCGGTGTCTCGGGCGCGGCAGATGATGGGTATCTGTCTGGAAACGGGCTTTTGTCCGCGGTTGTCCTGGGACGCATCGCCGGGCATCAGGCCGCCGCACAAACGGCGGTGTCCCGGTCGGCCCCCTGATCGGTTCACGCAACGATCAGCACGTCGCGGTTGGGCAAATCACGACCTTGCCCTTGACCCCACAAATCCGATGAAATAGACCGCAACGGCTTTAGCGGGCGTTGTGTAGTGGTAAGACCTTAGCCTTCCAAGCTAATGACGCGGGTTC
>CAYWND010000081.1:0-5585 GCA_964459085.1 uncultured Oceanibium sp.
CTTGATCGCACGCCGCACGCGGTCTTCGTGCCCCGACAAGCCGGGGATAAGCCTCAATTCGGGCAGCAGGTCGCGCAAGCTGTCCATGCCTACTCCCCCCGTGCGGCGCGGGCGCGGGCCATGAAATCGGCGGCGCGGTCGGGATCGATTGCGTTCCAGGTGTCCCCGTCCACCTTCAGCGCCGATCCAACAACGCAACCGTCCGCGATGGCCAGAACATCCGTCACGGTGTCGTGTTTCACGCCCGTATTAGCCATCACCGGCGTGTCTGGCAGCACCGCCTTGACCGCCTGCAGGTCCGACAGCGCCGCCGCCTCGCCCGTGATCTGCCCCGAAACCAGGACCGCATCCGGGATCGACGAGAACACCGCACTGCGTGCGCGGTCAGGCAAGGGGCGGCGGTCTAGGCTGTCGGCAAATTCGGCCGAGACGTTGTAGAGCATCAGGCAATCGGACCGCCCCAGCCGGTCGCGATAGCGCATCGCAGCACCAGCATCCGGGGTCCAAGACCCCATGTCCGAGGCGTAGGTGCCGGTAAAGATCTCGCGCACGAAACCCGCGCCGGTGGCGGCGGCAAGGGCGATGGTAGACATTGGATCCCAAAGCACGTTGACCCCGAACGGCACGGTGATCCGGGGTCGAAGCTGCCCGATTATATAGGCCATGGTCGCGGTCGACGCGGTATCGACGGTGAACTCGTAGGGCCTGTCGTTTTCATTGCCGAACATCACCGCGTCAAACCCCGCTGCCTGCAAGGCGTCCAGATCGGCGGCGGCGTCGCTGACCAACCCCTCGAGCCCGCGATCCGCATCATGCAACGGCGCGCCCGGCAGGGCCCCCAGATGCACCATGCCGATGATTGGCCTGTCGGTTCCGAATGTGGTTTCGAATGCGCTCATGTCTTCCCCGTTCACCAACCAGCCTAGCGCGGAAGCTGTTGGCCCCCAAGGGTCTTCGTACTACGCTGGTCCGACCGAGGGAGGATACCAATGACACTGGCGACACGACACTGGGACCGGCTTGGCAATGGCGGGCTGACATTCACCGAGCTTGGGTTCGGCACAGCCCCCCTGGGCAACCTCTATCGCGCCATCTCGGATGCGGATGCCGACGCGATCCTGGCGCGCGCCTGGGATGCGGGCGTGCGGTACTATGACACCGCGCCGCTCTACGGGCTGGGCTTGTCCGAGACGCGGCTGAACCGGTTCCTGCGGGACAAGCCGCGCGACGACTATGTGTTGTCGACCAAGATCGGGCGGCTGCTGAAGGCAACCACCCCGGACAAGCGCGATGGCTTCGGCAAGTGGTTCGAGGTGCCGGCCCGCAACGAGGTCTATGACTACGGCTACGACGCGGTCTACCGCAGTCTGGAGTTTTCGCTGGAACGGCTGGGGATCGACCGTGTGGACATCCTGTATGCCCACGATCTGGACGTGTTCAATCACGGCACGCAAGAGGCGTTGGATGTCAAGCTGACCGAGTTGATGGAGGGCGGATACAAGGCGCTGATCGAGTTGCGCGACCAGGGCGTGATCCGGGCCTTCGGCGCCGGGGTCAACGAATGGCAGCCCTGCCAGTGGATGACCGAGCGCGGCGATTTCGACCTCTTCCTGTTGGCCGGACGCTATACCCTGCTCGAGCAGGAGGCGCTGGAGAGCTTTCTGCCCCTATGCGAGGAACGGGGCATCGGGATCGTGATCGGCGGACCATATAATTCCGGGATCCTGGCCACCGGCCCGCGCGAGGGGGCGTTCTACAACTACGATCCGGCGCCGCAGGACATCCTGGACCGGGTCGGCGCGATCGAACAGGTGTGCGACGCCCGGGGCGTCCGGCTGGTTGATGCGGCCTTCCGCTTTCCGCTGTTGCACCCGTCGGTGGTGTCAGTGATCCCGGGCGGGCAAGGTGTTGCAGAGATGGACTCGAACCTGGACGCGGCCGCGGCTGCGATCCCGGGCGCCTTGTGGGACGCCCTGAAGGCACAAGGTTTGATGCGGGCCGACGCGCCCACGGGCAACGGGGGTTGAGATGGTTCAGATCGACGCGCATCAGCATTTCTGGAACCCCGCCCGGGCCGACTATCACTGGATGCCCAAGGATGACGCGACGTTGTCGCGTGTCTATGGCCCCCAGGATCTCAGGCCGCATCTGGCCGAACATGGCATCGACCGCACAGTGCTGGTCCAGGCGGCGGCGACGGTGCACGAAACCGAATACCTTTTGGGCATTGCGGACGCCACACCCGAGGTCGCGGGCGTCGTCGGCTGGATCGATTTCGAACGCCCCCAGGACCGGGCCCATCTGGAGCGGCTGGCAGAGCATCCGAAATTCCTGGGCGTGCGCCCGATGATCCAGGACATCGCGGATGACGACTGGATGCTGCGCGATGACGTGCAATGGGGGTTTCAGGCGGTGACAGAGTTGGGCCTGCGCTTCGATGCCCTGGGCTTTCCCCGGCATCTGGCCAATTTCCTGACTATCCTGACGCGGTATCCGGACATGAAAGTGGTGATCGACCACTGCATGAAGCCGCAGATCCGCGATCATTCGGCCGATGGGTTCCGGCACTGGGCCGAGGGGATGCGGCGGCTGGCGCACGAGACCAGCGCCTACTGCAAATACTCGGCACTGGTGACCGAGGCGAACGAGGATTGGACAGTCCAGGACCTGCGCGGCTATGTCGAGTTGGTGATCGCGGCCTTCGGCCCGGCCCGAATGATGTGGGGATCGGACTGGCCGGTGTGCCGATTGCGGGCCGAATATGGCGACTGGCGCGCGGCCGCGCAGGAGATGACCGCCGAGTTGCGCGAGGAAGAGCAGGCGCGGATTTATGGCGGTTCGGCCATCGAGTTCTACGGCTTGGCGATCTGAAGCTCCTAGACCTCGGGCGTCCCGGCTTCTAAAAACCGCGCCACCTTTTCCCGGTCTACGTCCTCCCGTTGGTCGGGCGGTGTTGCGACATGTCGCGCAGCGGCGGCTTGCGCAAACCGAATCGCAGCCTCGAGGTCCCGGCCTTCGGCCAATTCCGCTGCCAGCGCACCCACGAACATGTCCCCCGCACCGTGCGAGGATATGGCGGTGATCGTGGGGGTAGGCAAATGCACCGGCTGATTTCCCGGCGTCTGCACCAGTGCCCCCTCGGCCCCCAGCGTGACAATGGCGGCCTGTCGGCAGCGCCGCGACAACGCGGCAATGGCCACCGCGGGGTCGCCTTCGCCGCTCATGTCCGTGGCCTCCAACCGGTTCGTGACGAGGATGTCGATGCGTTGGCGCAATGGATCAGGCAGCGGCCGGGCAGGGGCCGCGTTCAGGATCAGCGTGGTCGTCTCGGGCAGGGTGGCGGCCAGCGCCAGGTTGGCCGCCTCGGGGATCTCGTTTTGCAGAAGGCAGATATCGAAACTGTCGGCAGGCAGGGCTTCGGCGCCATCGATGCCGGCGTTCACGCCCGAGACGACGACCGCGCCGTAGTCGCCCGCGTGATCGACGATGGCCACGCTCATCCCGGTATCGCCGTCCACCTCGGCCACGCGGCTGCGGTCGATCCCGTGGACATCCAGCACATCCGTCACCTGCCGAGCCGCGCGGTCACATCCGACCCGTCCCGCCATCGCGACCCGCGCGCCCATGCGCCGCGCGGCCAATGCCTGATTGCCGCCTTTGCCACCAAACCTATAGGCTACGCCCGATCCGAACAGCGTCTCGTCCAGACGCGGCAGACGCGGGGCATCGACAACCACGTCGAGGTGTAACGCGCCCAGGACCAGAACCGCCCCCATTCAGGGCCGCCCATAGAGCGCATCCGCCACCAGCAACTGACTGGCCGCTGCGTCTTGCCGTGCAATAGCGGCCTCCAACTCTGCGTGACCCGAAAGAGAGGCCGCGATGGCGCGCAGGCGGTTCGCCATGGCGACATTTGCGGCGGCCTCGGACACCGGATCGATGCCGCCATGATCCGGGAACGTGTCGAAATAGATTACGCCGTCATAGCCGATACGGTCCAACTCGACGAACAACTCGACGGTCTGGACCGGATGCACGCTGCCGACCATCAGCCCATCGTCCCGCTTGCCGTATCCATCGTTCAGATGCACGCCCAACAGTCGCGAATGCCGCGCGATCAGATGGGCGGTATGTGCCGGCATCTCGTCCGCATAGAGCACATGGGCAAAATCCAGCGTGACGCCCAGATTGGGCCGGTCGACCTCGGTCACGGCCAACAGCGTGGTTGCGACATCGGGCATCAAGGCATAGGCCCGAGGCTCGTTCGGCTTGTACTCGATTGCGATGTCGATGTCCGGATTGTGATCCGCCACGATCCGCAGCGCGTCAATCGTGTCGTCCCACATCCGGCGATAGTTGCCCTGGAACGCGTAGTCCACACCATCCTGTCCCATCCAAAGCGTCATCAGCCGCCCGCCCATTTCGGCCAACGTGTCGAGGCCCCGCAGGGTCACGTCCAGCGCAGCCTGCCGCGTCGCGGGGTCGGGGTGGGTGAATGCGCCCAGGGCAAAGCCCGGATCGGTATAATAACGCATCGCCAGCCCGTTCAGCGCCAGTCCTGCATCGTCCAGTAGGGTCTGCATCTGCCCCGCATCGTGATCTGCGAAATGGTCGGGATAGTTCAGATCCGCCGCGTTGAGCCCATCGACCGCCCCGGCGCAGGCGATCATCCCCGCGATACCGGGCGCGCCGTCCAGCGCAGCGCGGGGCTTGAACGCGTTCAGCCGCGCGGCATAGCGCGGCGTGTTGTGCAGAGTGCGGCTCATACCCTTGGTCCCCGTTTTGGCGTGCCATGAACTGATCGCCCGATTGGGCGAAGGTTGCAACCTTGCAGGTTCGCGTGTGCCCCCCTTCGATTGACCTGCCTCAAAGATCGGGTCGGCGTGCCACGCTAGAGTCACCGACAACCAGCCACCCATGGACCAATCCCAAGGGGGCGACATAGTCGCGGGAAAGTTCGATGACGCTGCAGGCTGTGCCCACCCATACCGGCCCAGACGAGGCCGAGATCGTGTTCCGTGCCGAGGGCCTGACCAAGGTCTACGACACGGGCGAGGTCAAGGTATTTGCCCTGGCCGGTGTTGATCTGCGTCTTTATGCGGGCGAATTGTCGGTGCTGCTGGGGCCATCTGGCAGCGGCAAGTCCACGTTGCTCAACATCCTCGGCGGCCTCGACCACGCGACCGAAGGTCGGGTCTGGTTTCGCGGCCAGGATCTGACGGCCATGACCGACAGCGCCCTTACGCAGTACCGGCGCGAGCATGTGGGCTTTGTGTTCCAGTTCTACAATCTGGTGCCCAGCCTGACCGCGCGCGAGAACGTGCAACTGGTAACCGACATTGCCGAGGACCCGATGACGCCCGCCGACGCGCTGTCGCTGGTCGGCCTGGGGCACCGGCTGGATCATTTTCCGGCCGAGCTGTCGGGCGGCGAACAGCAGCGCGTCGCGATCGCCCGTGCCATTGCCAAGCGCCCGGGCGTGCTGTTGTGCGACGAGCCCACGGGCGCGCTGGACAGCCAGACCGGGATCCAGGTGCTGGAGGCGCTGAAAACCATCAATGACGAGTTCGGAACGACCACGGCAA